>CAZLDN010000022.1:0-53521 GCA_964558355.1 uncultured Candidatus Solibacter sp. | reverse complement strand
GGAATCGCGATCGGCATCAGTTCGGAACGCTGATCGGCATCGCTCGGAATACGCAACGAGAGCGAAGGGCGACGGGTTTTCGACTGGATCAAAAAGCAATCCTGACTTCTGGGGGACCTGCGTCTTGGGCCGACCGGGTTCGCCCCAGTACTGTCCCAGGTTCCAGGTTCCAGGACGACGCCAAGGCTGCTGGCGTCTATAACCATGTTGAGATGGGAAAGAGCTATGACAGGATCTGTATAGTCACGGTTCAGGATATTATCGAGCATGGAGAGCATCTAGAAATTCCGATGAGCCTTGAAGTCCTAAAAGCGGCTCAGAAGGAAATCCAAGGGGAACAGCTAGCGCTATTGTAAGCCCGTTGAACACGTCAGGCAGGAGCTTACAAAGACGTCAGTTGTTTTGCCCACCATCAAACAATGAAGTTTGTTTGGGGCCGTTCTGTGCTGGCTTGTATCCTAGAACTTTGAGGATGTCGTTGGTGGTTTGGATCTGAGAGCCCGCCACCTTCTGCTTCTCATGAAGTTCCACTTTTAGTACATCTTCACCGTTTAGTCGATACTCGCCGCTCTCAAGTTTTTCCAAGAAGCCCTGGTCTTTGATGTTGGCCTTGATAATTTCACCTTGCTTGCCACATTTCCGGAACGACCACCTGTCGCCTTCGCCATCAAAGCTTCCTCGCTTCGGGTTGAGGAAAACAACATTCGTATGCTCCACCACTTCAGGCTGGCCGTCTTCGACCGGAATAGGCGGAATTTCCCTCAGCGCTGGCGCGTCGTCTTTCGTAATCTCTACGAGCGAATCATTGTCACCCCTGATATAGCTCTGCACCTTCTCGCGGTTGGGCTTCTCAAGTGTGTTCACGTAGATGATGGTCAGATTGGAAGCGATGATGGGGTTGTTGTACACGTTCTGAACCGGCCCGTTGATCTCCGTTATCTGATTGTCCTGACCCTTCACCTCGTACTTCTTGCCGTTGTCGATTGACTTGATTTCCTGAGGAGGCTGGCCCCTCAGGCGCTTTAGGAGATCCAATAGGCTGATGAACCCCTCGACCTTAGACTTGATGAACCCCATGGCGGTGAGCACCGCTAGGATTTCGTGAGGCCCTCCGGCTTGGTGCGCGGCATAGAGCGTGTTCAGGTTCTCCGTCGAGAGCAGGGTCTCGATATTGAATGAGCCTTTTTCAAAGGGCTTTACGGCAATTCTTATCTTACCGAGTTCCGGGTTCAGCACCCGGTTGCCTTCCTGAATCACCTCTCCTAAAGCGGAGAGGAGTGGAACGAGTTCAAAAAGGTCAAGTTCGTTGTCGCCTTTGATGCTGTAGACGAAATCGACGACTTTGTTATTCCTGGCTTCCACCGTTTCATCGGCCATGGCCAATCTCCCGGTCTGCTTTGTCGAACCGCAAGGTAGTACCGACCTTATCCTGCCGACACATTATGGGCGACCGGATTCTATCACAAATCGGAGCCGAGAATCTTGGTCACTCGCTCCAGGTACGGTTCCAGCGTTGATTTTGCAAGGCTGTGCCTGGTGACACTGGCTCGTGACGCCCGCGTGGAGCACTGTCGGGAAGCCCGGAAACTGATGATTGAACCCATCGGCAACGAGCCGAAACTGGGGCAATCCTGGGACAGTCGGGATTTCTGAAGGATCCGAACGACTCAAAACCGAGTTCAGCCCGTGGCGCATCCTTGCAAGTCATTGGCATACAGCGAATACAGGCCACAAAGTGGTTGGGTCCATAGAATCGCATTGGCGGCCGGACTCGGCATGGAGACTCCCACAAAGCAGGTGAGGACCGCGAGGGCTTGCGGCTGCAACCCTTCAAACGGCAGTATGATGGGTGGCCAAGGATGGTCACAGCTCAAGGTTGTGACAAATCCCGGCTGGTCCAGGGTTTGGGTCCAGGTTCCCATATCGGCCGCGAAGAACATTCCTTGACCGGTATTTCATGCCAGCGAGAGCACCTTCGCCAGAGCAGTCTTGAAGATCGCCATCTCCTCGGGCGTACCGATGGTGACGCGGACGTGGTTGGGCATGGCCGGCCAGGAACGGCCGACATAGACGCGCTCGGCGGCGAGGGCGGCGGCGACCTGACGGCCGGGGCGGCCGGCGTCGAACAGGAACTTGTTGGAGACGGAAGGAATGAACGGCACGCGCTTTTCGGAGAGCCACGCGAACAGGCTTTCGCGGGTCTTGCGCACATACTCGCGCCGCTGCTCGACAAGTCCCTTGACGCCCAGGCTGACGCGCGCGCCTACCATGCCGGTGGATGGGACGAAACCGACGCCGTAGGGGCGGATGCGGGCCAGGACTGCCGGGCGGGCGAAGGCGAGACCGGCGCGGAGACCGGCCATGCCGTAGATCTTTGAGAACGTCCTCAAGACAATCACGTCCTTCGGTTGATCGATCAGTCCGATCGCGGAGGGAGCGCCGGAGAAATGGAGATAGGCTTCGTCGATCATCACCGCGCTGCCCGGCGGCATCTCCTTGACGAGCCGTTCGATATCGACGCGCGGGGTGAGGGTTCCGGTGGGATTGTTCGGACTGGTGACGTAAAATAACGCGGGTTTGCCGGCGGCGGCGCGCAGCATGGCGTCGATGTCGTGGGCGTAGCCATCCTGGCGCAGCGGGACGGCATGGATGGGGACGCCGAGAAAGGCCGCCGCGCCTTCGGGCGACTCGTAGCCGGGGCTGGCGGTGACCAGCGGCAGGCCCTTGCCGCAATAGGCGAGCACGACGCGGTGGAGCGGGTCGCTGGAACCGGCGAAAGCGGCACAGTGATCCTCCGGCACACGTTCGGAAGCGGCGGCCGCCTGGGCAAGTCGGGAGGATTCGCCGAACATGTAACGTCCACCTTTGGCTGCGGTTTCGCGTACGGCATCGAGGGCCTCGGCGCAGGGTCCGAGGGGGAACTCGTTGGCGTTGATCATCACCGCGCCTTCGACCGCGTCGGGCAGATAGCTGTTCTGGGCGAGAGCGAATTCGTTGAAGAAAGACGCTCCGCCAATGGCCGCGAGCAGCGCCCGGCGGCGGCTGATTATCGAAACACCTTGATGCGATCCCATCGGGCGATGATCTCCTTCACGTGGTCTGACATCTTCGCAACGACTACGGCAAAATACTGCTTGGCCTTTGCGTCATCATAGCGGACGCTGCCCTGTCCGGGTTGGTAGAGGATAATCGGAGCCGGATAGGGGAAGGCGACAGACACGCGGCCCGCCAATTGGAACTTCATGCTGTATTTGTACAGCTTTTCTATTCAGGCTGCCAGCGGACCTTCGGTTTGCGCGCGGCACGGACCTCGTCGACGCGAGGCGTGCGGGTGTTGTAAGGCGCCTTCAATACCATCTGAGGATCGGACTCGACCTCTTTGGCGATGGCCAGCATGGCATCGCAAAACGCGTCGAGTTCCTGCTTCGGCTCTGTCTCGGTGGGCTCGATCATGAGCGAGCCGCGGACGATGAGCGGGAAGCTGACGGTGTAGGGATGGAAGCCGTAATCGATCAGCCGCTTGGCGATGTCGCCAGTGCGGACGCCGCGGGCCGCCTGCATGTCATCCGAGAAGACGCATTCGTGCATCGACGGCGCGTCGTAGGCGATCTTGTAGCGCTTTTCGAGGCGGGCGCGGATGTAGTTGGCGTTTAGCAGGGCGTCGATGGTGGCGTTGCGCAGGCCCTCGCCGCCATGGGCGAGGATGTAGGCCAGCGCGCGGACCAGGACGCCGAAGTTACCATGGAACGCCCGGACACGGCCGATGGATTGCGGACGGTCGTAATCCCACGTCCAGGCATCGCCGGAACGTGTGACGCGGGGCGCGGGCAGGAACGGTTCGAGATGCGCGCGGACGCCGACTGCGCCGGCGCCGGGACCGCCGCCGCCATGGGGCGTCGAGAACGTCTTGTGCAGGTTCGAGTGCATCACGTCGATGCCGAAATCGCCTGGCCGCGAGATGCCGACCAGGGCGTTCATGTTGGCGCCGTCCATGTAGACCTGGGCGCCCTTTTCGTGCATCAGGCCGCAGATCTTGACAATGTCCTGCTCGAAGACGCCGACCGTGTTGGGATTGGTCACCATGAGGGCGGCGACATCCTCGTCGATGGCCTGGCGGAGCGACTCGACATCGATCATGCCCTGCTCGTTTGACTTGATGTTGGCGACTTCGTAACCGGCGATCATGGCCGTCGCCGGATTGGTCCCGTGAGCAGAATCCGGCACGAGAACCTTCTTGCGCGGGTTGCCCTTCGAGGCGAGATATTCGCGGATGAGCATGATGCCGGTGAACTCGCCATGCGCGCCGGCGGCGGGCTGAAGCGTGACGGCGTCCATGCCGCAGATCTCGCCCAGCATGCATTCCAGCGTGGCGATGATCTCCATCGCTCCTTGCGAGAGCGACTCGGGCTGATAGGGGTGCGCCCAGGCCAGGCCTTCGGTGCGGGCTACGGTTTCGTTCACGCGCGGGTTGTACTTCATCGTGCACGAGCCAAGCGGGAACAGGCCGAGATCGATGCCGTAGTTCCAGGTGGAGAGGCGCGTGAAGTGGCGGATCACTTCGACTTCGCTCACCTCGGGAAAGTGCTCGATCTCACTGCGGAGATTGGCCGCGCCGAGGGTCTCGGCAGGGTTCACTTCAGGCACATCGAGCGGCGGCAACTGGTAGCCGCGCTTGCCGGGCGTGGAGAGTTCGAACAGGAGCTTCTCGTTCTGAGAGAGATGGGGGCGGGTCTTGCCGGTGGTCGCGGGCATTAGCGGAGAGCCTCCTTCACGGCGTCCATGCCGGCCTTCTTCGACATCTCTGTGGCGCAGAGCAACATGCAGTCGGAGAGTTCGGGATAGAAGCGGCCCAGCGGCAGGCCGCCGATGATTTTCTTGTCAAGCAGCGCCTTGTTGACGGATTCGGGCGAACCGGCGCGGACAACGAACTCGTTGAAAAACGGCGACGAGAAACGCCGGTCGAGCCCGCCGGCAAGGTACTGCGCCTTCGAGTGGTTCTGCACAGCCAATTCGCGCAAGCCTTCCTTGCCGTAGATCGACATGAAGACCGTCGCCATCAGGGCGATGAGCGCCTGGTTGGTGCAGATATTCGAGGTCGCTTTCTCGCGGCGGATGTGCTGTTCGCGGGTGGAGAGCGTGAGGCAGAAAGCGCGGTTGCCGTCGGAGTCCACCGTCTCGCCAACCAGCCGTCCAGGGATCTGGCGGATGAACTTCTCCTTCGTCGCGATGATGCCTGCGAAGGGCCCGCCGTAGGAGGGCGAGATGGCGAACGACTGAAGTTCGCCAGCGACGATATCGGCGCAGGCGGGCGGGGCCAGCAACCCTAGCGAAACCGCTTCGGTGAAGACGTCGACGAGCAGCGCGCCATGCTTGTGCGCCAGATCGGAGGCGGCCTGAAGGTTTTCGATCGCGCCGAAGAAATTGGGCGACTGGACGATGACGCAGGCCGTCTTGCCGTCGATCATCGATTCGAGTTGAGCGAGATCGATGAGGCCGGTTTCGGAGTCATAGCCGAACGTCTCGACATGGACACGGGCGTTGCGCGCCTGCGTGTCGAGCACCTGGCGGTATTCAGGATGGACCGTCGAAGCGACCAGACAACGTTCCCGACCGGTGATGCGCATGGCCATCAGCGCGGCTTCGGGCACGGCGGTCGAACCGTCGTACATCGAGGCGTTGGCGACCTCCATGCCGGTCAACTGGCTGACCATCGTCTGAAACTCGAAGATCGTCGTCAGCGTGCCCTGGGCGATCTCGGCCTGGTAGGGCGTGTAGGACGTAAGGAACTCGCCGCGCGAAACCACCACGTCGCACATCACCGGGCGGTAGTGGCGGTAAACGCCCGCGCCGAGAAACGATGTGTAATCCGAAGCGCATTCGGCGCCGCGCTGGTTGAAGTAGTCGATGATCTCGTATTCCGAGATGCCCGGCTTGAGGACCAGCGGACGGCTGATCAACGCCTCGGCGGGAAGATGGCTGTAAAGCTGATCGAGGGACTGCAGGCCGCAGGCGGCGAGCATAGCTTCCCTGTCTTGATTGGAATTAGGAAGATAGCGCAAGGCGGATTGGACTCCCGAATTACCAGTGTAACGAAGCGCCCGGCTCGAAGGCCGGGGGCGGGAGGGAAAAAGACTGAAGCTGAGTAAAAGGGGGTCAGCCAGAGATGTAGGACAGGTAGGCCTCACGCGTGAGGAGGGTTTCGATTTGGCCCATGTCGGCCAGTCTGATCTTCACCAGCCAGGCGGCGCCATGGGGATCTTCGTTGAGCTTTTCCGGGGCGTCGGCGAGGTCGGCGTTGATCTCGACCACTTCGCCGGTGACCGGCGAAAAGATGTCGGAGACGGCTTTGACACTCTCTACCGAGCCGAAGCTCTTGCCCTCTTCGACGCGCGTTCCGGCGCGCGGAAGGTCGACATAGACAATGTCGCCGAGCTCCTTCTGGGCGTGGAAGGTGATGCCGACAGTACCTGTGTCGCCATCTACTGCGACCCATTCGTGTTCCTTGGTGTAACGGTAGTTTTCGGGATAGTCGCTCATTTTGCTCGCTTATGGAAGGGGGTTGGGATGACGGCCGCCTCGACGGGCTGGTTGCGCACGACGACTTCAATCGCCGCGCCAACCTGCGCCTTGTCCGCGGGGAGGTAGCCGAATCCGATGTTCTTGCCGAGCGTGGGGGAGGGGCCGCCGGAGGTGACCCAACCGGCCGCCTCGCCGTCCACGCGGATCTCATAGCCGTCGCGGCCGATGCCGCGGCCGCGCATTTCAAAACCAATCAGCTTTCGCCGCACGCCTTCCGCTTTCTGCTTCTGAAGGACCGCGCTGCCCAGGAACTCGCCCTTGGCCAGCTTCACGATCCAGCCGAGGTTGGCTTCAAGCGGTGTAATCGAGGCGTCGATCTCGTGTCCATACAATGCCATGCCTGCCTCGAGGCGCAGCGTGTTTCGCGCGCCCAGGCCACAGGGTTTCAGGCCGAACTCCTCGCCCGCGGCGAGCAGTTCGTTCCAGCGCGCTTCAGCCTGATCCGGAGCGATGTAGATTTCGAAACCGTCTTCGCCGGTGTAGCCGGTGTGGGCGATGCGGGCCGGCTCGCCGGAGACCTCGCCATCGGCGAACCAATAGTATTTGATTGCCGCCAGATCGGTCTTGGTCAGCTTCTGGAGGATGTCGATGGCTTTGGGACCCTGCACGGCGATCTGGGCGAACTTCGGGCCCTGGTTCGTCACCGTGCAGTCAAAACGATTGTGCTCGACGAAGTGGGCGAAGTCCTTGTCCTGGTTCGAGGCGTTGACGCAGAGGAAGTAGCGGTCATCGGCGACCTTGTGGACCAGGATGTCGTCCACGAAACAGCCGGTCTCGTACATGAGGCCGGAGTAGTGGACTTGACCGATAGCGAGCTTCGACGCGTCGTTGGTGGTGACGGAATTGACCAGGTCCAGCGCCTGGGGGCCTTGGACTTCGATCTCGCCCATATGTGAGACATCGAAGAGTCCGGCGGCGTTGCGGACGGCGTTGTGTTCGTCAATGATGCCGGTGTACTGGACGGGCATGTCCCACCCGCCGAAGTCCACCATCCTGGCTCCCAGCGCGCGGTGTGCGGCGTTCAGCGGGGTTTTCAGCAGTTCACTCATAGTTGCGCGCGGTTGCGCAAAAACACTCTAACACAGCAGATGTGTGTACGGAGACTCAATCGGACTCGTAAGGGACAAGGGCGGACGAACAGCGCCCAATTGAGTTGTAGAGGCAACACGCGCACTTACCTGGCTTCGCCGTTGGTTTTGGTGGACGTTGGCCCGACCAGTACTCACAGAAGAACTCTAGTTCCTTCAGTACTCGTGAACGGTCATACCGAAAGACGCGGAGATTGACGCATACTTCTGGAATGACCGGAAAGTCAAGCAGACTCCAGTTCTTGAGACTGGGACGGTTGCTCACTGCCTGCGCTGCGGCCGCCATAAACAGATTCGCCTCCACCCCGGAGTCCGCACTCGGCCCAAGAAGATCACCATGAGCGGTTGGAATCAGCACACAGGTTAAAATCAGCTCACGAACATCGTAGCCGCTTTGTTCTAGCAAGTAGCCATAGACCAGCAGTTGAACGCGATGACTCATTTGCAGCTGATTGGAGTCGGTGAGCTTGTACTCGAGGATCGAAACCGCTCTGCCGTCCTCGAAGCACACAGCATCAGGAATGCCAACGATTGGGATACCCCCGAACTCCGCAGTGGATGGAGACTCAACTAACCACTGCCTGCCTCCACGGGCAAGAATCGCCGCGAGATCCTCTGTTCGGATCACCTCAGATAACTCGGATAGATCCGCGTGCACTTGTCTGCCCGCATCCGCCAGTTGCGCTTGGTGGATGGCCGCTGGGGTTTGTTGCTCCAACTTCCGAGGAATTGATACCCGCTCCCCAGGGTCCTTCAACCAAAGATCAACACGCTGCTCACAGTACGACTGCTCAGCGATGGATGTCGCCTGCAGTGCGACGTATGGATATTGGTTCCATGGGGTTTTGGGGCCGCGCGTTGCTCGGCCTCTGGCATTATTCCGAGTCTCGCTCTTCTTACCATTGATCGGGGCCAATGTCTGTTTGCTCCTCTGTCCCTCCATCGGCCGGGCGATCCGCTCGGATTAGCCTGTCGGTCAGAAGAGGATGCGAATCGCTGCTATGCGTAGCAGCGGATTTCGAAGATGCGTGCGAGGTCGCTGCCGTTGGTCGCATCGATCTGGATGCGGATGCGGTCTGTCGTGACGGGTGCGAATTTGTGGCGGTTGAGCCGCTGGTGGTTGTTCTTCACTTCAGCCAGCCGGCGGTCGCCCGCGAGGATGCGGTAGTCCTTCACGGTTTCGGGCTGCGGGGCGCGGACAGTTCCTTTGGTCACAGAGTCGCTGGAGCTGAGGTTCAGTTCGCGCTGGAAGCCGGAGTCGAAGGTCAGTTGGACCTCGCTGATCTGGACCGGCTTGGGCCACTGGAGTTCGATCCATGCGCCGGACGGGCCCATGCGGCCCTGCCATTGGTGGACTTCCTTGTTCGGGATGTCGCGCACCCATCCGTCGATGACGTTGGCGGCGGCAGCGTGAGTTTCCTCCGATGATGCCGTGACTTTGGCCTGACGAGCGAGGTCGGCTGCGTCTGTGTTGCTGACACCGCGCAGGGTCTGATCGTCACGCAGCAAGACCTGTTGGAGGCGGGCGACACGTGCGGTATCTTGCGCGAACTGCCGCGGCAACAGGCCTTCCTTAACGCAGAGGGCGGCGGCAGTGCCGGCGGCCTGTCCGGCGACGGCGCAGGTGGCCATGACGCGCGTCGAGGTGAACGCGGCGTGGGTGGCGCTGATGTTGCGGCCTGCCATGAAGAGGTTCGGCACGTTGCGGCTGTAGAGTGCGCGCAGGGGAATATTGTAGACCTCGGGCGTTCGGATGACGGTGTTGGGCGGGACGTCGGGGCGGTCGAAACCAGCGGGAGGATGGTCGTCCATGGGCCAACCGCCAATGGCGACGGCGTCGGGCCACGTTCCGCGCATGAGGTCGCTCTGAGTGACGAGGACATCGCCCACCATGCGGCGGCTGCCGCGGCGGCCGGGCATCATGCCGACCCAGTCGAGCGCCCAATTGGCGCTGGAGGGGTGCTGGCCGCTGTTCTTGATGAAGTCCCAGACGCCCATGAGGATCGAGAGGAGTTCAAAGCGGATGCGCTCGTTGTCCCAGACCGTGTTGAGATCGCCGCCCCATTCGATCCACCAGTAGCCGTACTCCCAACTGTTGACGCTGCGGAAGCGGAGTTGTTCGGGCGTCACCTTGCGCGCCCACTTGGGCGGGGTGAAGGGCATGGCGCGGTCGTGGAGGCGCGAGGTGAACAGGATGCTCGACCCAAGCGTCTCCTGATCGGCCTTCTCGGGCGAAAGTGATTCGTTGAATTCGGACCGCGTCTCGCGGCCGGTGCGCATCTCGGCGCCGGCTTCGAGGCCAAGGCGCGAGTCGCCGGACGCATCGAGGAACAACGGGGCGGTGATGCGGTAGATATGTTCGCTCTTGTCGCAGCGGGCCAGGACCTGGTCGATCCTGCCGCTCTTCATCGATGCGGAGTAGAGCGAGGTTTCGAGAAGCAGGGTGATGTTGGGCTCACTGATGACTTTGTCGTAGAGCAGCAGATCCCAGAGTTCCCAGCAGCGCTGCGGATTGTTCGCTGCGTCGGACAGGCGGAGTTCTTCGATGATGCCGCCCTCACGCCAGCCGGGCCGCCCCTTGTGGGAATTGGCGCCGACGACGTGCATTTTGACCTCGCTCGACGAGTTGCCGCCGAGGCGCGAACGGTCCTGAACCAGGACGACCTTGGCTCCATGCCTTGCCGCGGCGATGGCTGCGCAGACGCCTGCCAAACCGCCGCCCGCGACCATGAGATCGCACCGGAGATCGACCAGCGTCATGTTAGGTTCGTTTGGCGAAGGACGGCGGCGGGCGACGGGCGGGGCAACTGTGCCGAAGTCACGGGCAGGCGACTGGGCAGCGCTGGCAGGGTCAGCGAAGACGTAGAGGGAATACCCGGCGAAGGGGAACGCTTGAAGTACGTCGCGGCGATTCATGATCTGGCGACCATTCTATTCTGTTGCGTTAGGGGATGACTTCGAAGCCCTGTTCCTTGAAGTGGGCGTCGAAGCAGAAGACCTTCGACACGCTGCCCTCACGCATGACTTGGAAGCTGGCGCAATCCACCAGACTCAGCTTCTTTCGCCCTGCCGTCAACACGGCTTCCTGAGCCGCAAGATGCCGCCGTTCGTCGATCCACTCGACCCCAAGCAAGGGCACGATGTCTCGGGCCAGCGCTCTCGCCGCCGATATCCCGAGCCGGTGCTGAACCAGGGCCGCGATTTCGACGAGGACGTAGTTGTGGGTGACCAGAACCGCGTCCTGGAGCAGTTTCGGCCAGATTGCTTTGGCCCGGGCGTGGTTCGAGTCGTCGCGGTCGAGAACGGCGTAGAGCGCGGAAGTATCGACGAAGACCGTCGTCATTTGAACGCCGCCACGAGGTGGCGGTCATGATGCGCGCTGCCGTCCTTCGATCCAGACGAGAACTGACCGGCGAGGCGGACGGCTTTCTCGATTCGCTCCTGGCGATTGGTTCGGGGCTTGTTGGCAATGACGCGGTCGATGCTTTCGCGGATCAGTTCGGCCATCGACTTGCCCGTCGCGACCGACAGATCCCGCAGGACGGCCTGCTGCTCGCGGGTGAGTTGGATCTGCGTCCGGATCATGACTACATGTTATCACTCTTGCTGTAATGATAACAGCAGTCTATTGATGGACCAAGTTGAACGCGGCTCGAAGAAGTGCACGGAAGAACCCGCTCTCTGCGTTCGCGGCCTCTGTTCGCGGCTCGGTTGGGGGTCTGCGGACTACCCGACCATGATGCAGACGTCTTTGAGATTGCGATAACGCTGTTCGAAATCGAGGCCGTAGCCGATCACGAACTTGTCCTCGATGGTGAAGCCGATATAGTCGCCTTCCACTTGGATGCGGCGGCGGGACGGCTTGTCGAGGAACGCGGCAACCTTGAGCGACGCCGGTGAGCGCTGCTCGAAGAGGCTCTTGAGATAACTGAGCGTCAGGCCGGTGTCGATGATGTCTTCCACGATGAGGACGTGTTCGTCTTCGACGGGCCGGTCAAGGTCCTTGGTCAACTGGACCTGGCCGGTGGTGGTCGTGCCTTCGTAGCTCTTCACGCCGATGAAGTCGATCCTGACCGGGATGGTGAGGCGCCGGGCGAGGTCGGCCATGAACATGAACGATCCCTTGAGGACGCCGACCAGGACAAGCGTCTTGCCGGCATAGTCGGCGCTGATGCTGGCCGCAAGTTCGGCGATCCGCTGCTGGATCTTCTCCTCGGAGATGAAGGTTTCGATATGGGCTGGCATGGGCTTCCAGCTAACTAGTCTGCCACTTTGACGCGCAGGCTGGGCGGGCCGATATGGATGTGCGGTGCGGTGGACTTTCCTGCGACGGCGGCGCGGAAGGCGAAGAATGGGATCTTCTCTTTGGTGAGGAAATCGCGCAGCCAGACGCCTTCGGGATCGTCAGGGCTGACGGCGACATCGATGCGGCCGCGATGGTCGAAGCCCAGCGCCTTGTGGACGGCTGTTTCGCCGTGGGCGCTGACGGGGATCGCCTTGCCAAACGACATTTCGAACGCCAGCAGGATCTTCTTCCACTGCGTCTGCGAGAAAACGCCCTGTCCGTCGAAGCGTTCGCTCAGCGGGCGCGGCTCCACCGAGACTTCCATGCGCTCGAAGGACTGCTCGGCGCGCGCCATGTCCGCCATCTCGCGCAGAAACTTCTCACGCGACAGCGCAAGTTCAAGAGTCTTGTTCAACTCGGCGAGATCCTCGATCAGGGGCGCGGCGGCGTTGCGCGCGTAGATGCCCTGCTCGACCAGCGGCTTCAACTCATCGAGACGGGCCTGTTTGCGTTCGACGCGGCGGCGGGCGGCGGCCACCATCTCGGCGGCCTGCTCCTCGGTGGAGTCCTCGACGCGGGACACGCCATAAAGTGTCCGGCGCAGGATGGCCTCGTCCATCGCATCGGCGATCCCGGCCTGGGCCTTTTCGAGAGCGGCGCGGGGTGCGGCTCCGGCTTCGACCAGCGTGCGCAGACGATCAACATCGGGCGTCTGCGCGGCGAGCCCGGCGGCGCAAAGAATCATCAAAATGTAAGAAACAAAAGGATTGCGCACTGTTCTAATTGTAGTACGATACCGGATAAGGAGACGTTCCATAGCGCCTTTGGGTAACACAGTCGAAACCGGGGTCAGCGTTTTTTCCGCCACGGACAACCCCACGTGGCAGATCGCCCTCCGCGCCGCCGAGTCCAAGCATGCCAAAGACATTAAAGTCTTGGACTTGCGGGAAATCACGTCCTTCGCCGATTTTTTCCTCATCTGCACCGGCCAGAACAAGCCCCAGGTCCAAGCCATCTGGGACGAGATCGCCCTTCAGATGAAGAAGCAGGCGGAGGAGATCCCGCACTGCGTGGAAGGCTTCGAGAACGCCGAGTGGATCCTCGGCGATTACGGCGACTTGCTGGTGCATGTCTTTGATCCGGAGAAGCGGGAGTATTACAGTCTGGAACGGTTGTGGCGCCACGCCAAGACCATCGGGACCCCGCAAGAGACTCCGGCGAGATAGCGCCCCCGCAATCGTTAGCCGCACACCGCGGCGAGCGTCGTCAGATGCCCGCCCGCGGCGTGGAAGTCATCGACTGTTTTCCGGGCGTCCGCGCCGTTCAGAGACCGGATGGCGTCGGAGACTAACTCCACGCGCTTGCCTGTCTGAAGCAATCCCAGCGCCGCGCAACGGACGCAGTATTCGGTCACGACGCCATAGACGACGTAGCGCTCCGCTTGAAGCAGGTCGAGCAGCGCGGGCAGGTTCACATTCGTGAAACAGTCGAGAGCCTGCTTTTCGAGCAGATACTGCGGCGCATCGCCGAACGCGGCGTTGAGTTCGTTTGGCACGACCAATCGATTGCGATGAAGCGTCTGCTCGGGCTTCGACTGGCCGTGCGTTCCCTTGACGCAGTGAGCGGGCCACTGGCGGAATTCGACGTCGTTCTCCGCATGGGCATCGACAGTCGAGATTACCGGCACGCCATGCTCCCAGGCCCACTGGTTCAGCGCCGCGATCGTAGGGATCAACTTCCCTGCCCCAGGCACGCTGAGCGCGCCCGCGGGCGTCATGAAATCAAGTTGCGTGTCGATGTCGAAGAAGGCGGTTCTCAACTGCCGTTGCCCTCCATGCGGGATCTGACAGACTCGGCCAAGCTACGCAGTTTCGGACTCAATTCGACCGGCCAAGGCGGATCGCACTCGAACAGGCTGCGCAGTTTCTTCGGCAACCGTTGAACGCTTTCGAGCGCATTGAGGCGCGCCTGGCCCGCCGTGGGCGGCGGTTCGACGAGTTTGCCGCCGAAGATGACTGGCCGCAGCAGCGCCTCGCAGTCCGTCTTCGGGCATTCGTCGGCGACTCCGAGCACGTCGCGCTTCGAGTACCGAAAGACCTGCTTGGCCCCAGGCAGGGTCGATTTGTCGGCGCTGTACTTGGCCGTAAAACGCCGCTCGCCGCCGGATTCGAGTTCCACCATCTTATAGATGGCTCCGTGGTTGGGCGCGTCGCTTGAGATTACAAGTTCGGTACCGACGCCGAAGACGTCGATAGGCGCATTGTTGGCGACAAATTCAAGGATCTTGTGTTCGTTCAAATCGCCCGTGGCCATGATCTTGGCATCGGGGAAGCCCGCATCGTCAAGGATGCGCCGCACGGCGCGGGCGAGTTCGGCGAGATTGCCGGAATCGAGCCGCACGCCCCAGAAGGGCGAGCCGAGCGCGGCGGCGTGGCGCGCGCCTTCAAGCGTGTCGTAGGTGTCGATCAGGTAAACCGTGGCGGGACCGAGCAGTTCCTGCAACCGGCGGAAGGCTTCCGATTCGGTCGGAAACGCCTGCACCCATGAATGCGCCGCGGTGCCGAACACAGGGATCTGATAACGGAATCCGGCCAGCGTGTTCGACGTGCCGATGCAGCCGCCGATGTAGGCCGCACGGGCGGCAAGCACGCCGGCCTCGGGCGAATGAGCGCGCCGCGTGCCGAACTCGACGACCGAACGGCCGCCCGCCGCTTCCACGATCCGCGCCGACTTGGTCGCGATGAGCGACTGAAAACCGATGGTCGCCAGCAGATAGGTCTCTGGGATCTGCGCTTCCATCAAAGGCGCGCGCAGGGTGAGGAATGGTTCGCCGGGAAACAGCGGCGTGCCTTCCGGCACGGCGAACAGGTCGCCTGTGAAACGGAAACGGCGCAGGGCGTCGAAGAAGTCCTCGGGCATTCGCGCGAACTGCGAGAGGCTCTTCAGATAACGAACCTCCTCTTCGCCGAAGCCGAGGTTGAGCAGATAGTCGACGGCCTGTTGGAGTCCGGCCGCGACCATGAAATTGCGGTTGGGCGGCAGCCTTCGGAGAAAGAGTTCGAAGACGGCGCGATCGCCCGTCTTGCCGGCCAGATGGAAGCCGGCGGCCATGGTCAGTTGATAGAGGTCCGTGAGGAGGCCGTTCATCGGCTCACTTCTTTGCCGGCGGCTTGGGCTGGGACTGTTTCACGTCCGAAGCCGCGCGCCGCAGCTCGTCCACATCAGGCGCGGCCAACCCGTAAAGGGCCGGCTCGCCTTCGCGGCGAGCGAAGCATTTGTCGCCGGACTTCGAAATGGACACCTTTTCGATGCGCTTGCCCGAATGGACAGTGATCGTGACCTCGGGCTGGGCAAAGCCCGTGGCGGGGAAGCCGGCGGCGGTGAGATCGCGCAGGCGGTCGATGAGCGACTGGACTCCGATCGAGTCCATCGTCTTGCCGTTTTCTTCCCACTTGTCGCCGGACTTGGCAAAGACCCGTGTCTTGCCGGAATCGGTGAATTCGACCTTCGAAGGTTCGTTGAATCCAAAGTCGAAGAGCTTGCGGTTGCGGAAATCGGCGGCCGTCTTGTCGATGCCCTGAAGAGCGTCGGCGGCGAGGGCGTGGACACCCGGCGCGGCGGAACTCCTTACGAGCAAGCCGTCCTTGGACTTGCGCACTTCAAGCGACTGGGAGCCGTATTGATCCGTGACGCGCACCGTTGCAAAGGGCGGAGAGGAGGCAAATGCGGCTTCGTTCTTCTTCGCCGTCTCGTCGCTGACCGTGGCGTCGAGTTTGGCCTCGGAGAGCTTGCGCAGCAGTTCGTCCACCTGCCAGCCGCCGGCGCGCATGGGCGAGGGTTTCACGAGCTGCCAGTCGCCTTGCACGTTCCTGCCGAACTCCGCGGTCTGGCCCTTGGCGATGAGTTCAATGCGGGTCAGATTGTCGCGGCCGAAGGTGAGCAGGCGCTTGTCGCGCAGGTCGGCGGCGGATTTGTCGATGCCGGCCTTGGTGAAGCTGGCGATAGTGAACAGGCTCTTCGCCGCGCCGGCGCGGACATAGTAGCCGCCGGTGCCGGGCGTTTCGTCGCCGATCAGGACGGTATGCGTCTTGCCGTCCTTCATCGTGGCGGTGATGATGACGGCCGGCTCTTTGAGACCGAACGGCGCGAAGTCGGCGGTTTGCGGATCGACGAGTTTATCGGCGTTCAGCGTGGCGAGCGAGGCGAGGAACGTTGTCATCGCGTCGGGGTCGGCGGCGAAGGACTTGGGCTGGGTGATCATCCAGGGGCCTTTGCCATCACGCTCGACGACAGTGATCTCGCCCGGCGTGCGGCGGATCTCGACGCGTTTGAGCTCATCCTGCTTAAAGGAGAGGATCTTGGGCGATTCCTCGGACTTGGGACTAGCGCCCTCGTCCGTCTTGGTTTTGTTGGACCACCAGACAAGCCCGCCGAGGACGGCGAGCGCCGTGACAGCGATGAGGAGACCGCGGAGACGCATCGTGCGCTACCTCCTCCGCCACCAGACGAACACGCCGGCCAGGATGATGGCAAGCGGAATCACGAACTGGCTGGTCGTCTTCAGCAGCAGCGCCTGGCTGCGGGTGAGTTCGAGGCGGCGGTCTTCGGGATCCTTGGGGCGGATCGAGATCAGGTCCTCGTCGCTCGACAGCCAGTTGATCATGTTGAGGAACAGGTCGCGGTTGCCGATGTAGCGCAGGGCGTAATTGGCGGCGAACTCAGAGGTGCCGGCGACGACGAATCGGCCCTCTTCGGCGGGCGTGTTGCGCCGGTAGCTGCCGGCGGCGGCCAGGACGTGGGCATCGGTCTTGCCGGCTTCGAGGTCGGCGTCGGTCAATTCGCCGCCAAGCCTGGTGACGGCGACGCTCGACTTCGATGTCAGAGCGATGTTCTCGACACTGGTCTTGTCCTTCGGCTTTACTTCGAGGGACCGCGTCAAGGGGAAAGCCACGCGGGCGCCGCGCATGTCCCGAACGATTGGGTGGGTGGTGTAGCTGGACGACAGGGCGACTTCGCTGCCCAAGCCGGCCAGGGCATCAAGGCCCACCGAAAGGACCTGGTTCTTGTTGACTGTGACACCCCAATCGGCCAGCAGTTTCAGCAGCGCGGCGTTCTCGGCGATCGGGTTCTTGCGGGTCTTCAGCGGCGGATCGACCATGATGAGGACGCGTCCCCCGTTCTCGACATAGGCTTTGAGGGCATCGACGGCGACCTGCGGATAGTCGTAACGGGGACCGCCGGCGACGACGGCGGCGCAGCCCTGAGGGATCTCGGGCTTGGTGGGCAGGTCGATCGCCTGGACCTTGTAGTTGTTCTTCTCGAGTTGCTCCTTCGCGCCGGAGTAGCTGTCGGGCGTGGCCTCTTCAAGAGGATGCTCGCCGCCGCCCTGGATGAAGCAGACGGTCTTATCGGCGGTCTTGAGAATACGGATCAGGGCGCTGGTGACCTCTTCTTCGGTGAGCGAGCGGGCTTCCTGGAGCTTGTCGCCGCGGCGGAGGAAGATGGATCCATCGCGGGCGCCGAGGTCGCGGGCGCGCTGCGGGTTCTTGAGCAGATCGACGTATTCGACCTTGAGCTTGGATGAAAGGTTGGCGTAGCGGTCGAGCAGGTCGCGGGCGGTGACGAAGCGGCGGGCGTCGTCGAAGTAGACGATGGTGACATCGTCCTTCAGGTTGGAGGCGAGCTTGACGGTCTGGTCCGAGAGCGAGTAGCGCTTGTTCGAGGTCGAGTCGAAGCTCTTGTTGTGGCGGTTGGCGAGCCAGTTGGCCGTCGAGAGGGCGGCCAGGACAATGGCGATGTACGCCACCGCGTAGACGGCGTACTTGGTCTGACGGGTTTTGAGCCAGTTCGCGTTCATCGGTTATGCCCTCCAGCGGAGGGTTTCGAGGCTCCGCGCGGCCAGGAAAAGGCCGAAGTAAGTGAGACTGACGAAGTAGATCGCATCCTTTGTATCGATCACTCCCTTGGAGAAGGGCTCGAAGTGGGCGACCACCGAGAGGTAGGCCATCGTCCTGGCCCAGACTGCGGTTTCGTATCCGCCCACCCATTCAAAGACCCAGAGCAGAAGGCAGACGGCGAAGGTGACGCCGCCGGCGATGATCTGGTTCTTGGTCAGCGTGGAGATGAACGTGCCGGCGGCGAGCAGCGCGCCGGCCTGGAGCATGAGGCCGAGCAGGCCGACGAGAAGCGGTTTCCAGTCAGGGTTGCCGTGGGCGAAGAGGAAGAGGAAGTTGAGGCAGCAGATCAGCAGAGTGACACCGTAGAGCATCAGAGCGGCGAGCCACTTGCCGAGGATGATGTCCCAGTCGCGCACCGGCGAGGTGAGCAGGAGTTCGATGGTGCCCTGGCGTTTCTCTTCGGCGAAGAGGCGCATGGTGATCATGGGGATGAGGAAGAGACCGACAACGCTGAAGTTCATCAACATGGGCCGCAGGATCATCTCATTGATGTCCATCGGCATGGGGCGGCCCATCATCTGGGCCTGGAGGCCGGCGGCGACGAAGTAGCCAACCATGTTCCAGAAGAAGAAGCCGAAGATGATGGCGAACATGGCCATCATCAGGTAGGCGATAGGGCTGGCGAAGTAGCTTTTCAGCTCCTTGCGGCAGATGGTCCAAACGTTTCTCATGGCTGGTCTTGTCCTCTACTGTTTCATCGAAGGGGGCTTTTCGCCGCCCTCGGGAGAGGTCAGTTCAAGGAAGATCTCTTCCAGGCTGACGGATGCGGTCTTGAGTTCATGCAGGTTCCATCCGGCGCCGACGATGGCGCGCGCGATGTCGGCACGGGCGTTGCGGCCAGAGAGGCTTTCGACCTCGAACAGCAGGCCGCGGCCGCGTTCATCCTTCGCCGTGACGCGGCTGACGCCGGGGACCTGTTCGAGTTTCTGGCGGGCGGAGGAGGCGTCAACCTCACCGGCGATCTCGACTGAAACGGTCTCGTGGCCGCGCAGGCGGCTGGTCAGATTCTGGACAGAGTCCTTGGCGACGAGTTTGCCCTTGCTGATGATGACGACGTGGTCGCAGGTCTGTTCGACTTCGGGCAGGATGTGGGTGGAAAGGATGATGGTGTGCTCGCCGGCGAGCGAGCGGATGAGGGCGCGGGTCTCGTGGATCTGCTTGGGGTCGAGGCCGGCGGTGGGTTCGTCGAGGACCAGGACCTCGGGGTTGTGCAGCAGTGCCTGGGCGAGGCCGACGCGCTGGCGGTAGCCCTTGGAGAGTTTCGAGATGAGCTTCTTCGAGACGTCGGCGATGGCGCAACGCTCGCTCACCTGTTTCACCCGGCTGGGGATCTCGGAGGACGGCATGCCTTTGAGTCGTCCTACGAAGGTGAGGTACTCTTCGACCTCCATTTCGGGGTAGAGGGGCGGGGATTCGGGCAGGTAGCCGATGCGCTTCTTGACGTCCATGGACTGGCTCATGACATCGAAGCCGGCGACGGAGGCCTTGCCCCCGGTGGGCGGCATGAAGCAGGTGAGGATGCGCATTGTCGTGGTCTTGCCGGCGCCGTTGGGGCCGAGGAAGCCGACGATCTGTCCTTTTTCCACTTCGAAGTCGATGCCGCGAACGGCCTCGAAGGGGCCGTAGCGTTTGGTCAAACCTTCGACCTTGATCATCTTTTCATCCTTGTCTATTGCGGAAGGGTGGGCCGCAATGGCAACCCACATGATCGTCTGACGCGCCGGGGCCGGAGAGGTCCCAGTGCATCAAATAGGATAGAAAGCGGGTTAGGGGCGTGTCAACGAGAGAACGGCCGCGGCGGCGGGCTGAAGCCCTTCGCAGGCTGAAGCCTGCCCCACTGGGGTCTTGACCAAACGAACTCATTTTTTAGATAACTTATTTATTATAAACAACTTAGATGCCCATGATCTGGAAGCCGGAGTCTACATAGATGACGTTTCCGGTGATTCCGCGGCCTAGATCGGAGGCTAGGAAGACGGCGGTGTCGGCGACTTCGTCGGGGTCGGTCGGGCGGCGGAGGGGGGCGGATTCGGTGACGCGGTCGAGGATTTTTGAAAAATCCTTAATGCCGCGGGCGGAGGCGGTTTTGATGGGACCGGCGGAGATGGCGTTGACGCGGATGTTCTTGGGGCCGAGGTCGGAGGCAAGATAGCGGACGCTGGCTTCGAGTCCGGCCTTGGCGACGCCCATGACGTTGTAGTTGGTCAGGACGCGGACAGCGCCGAGGTAGGAGAGCGTCATGATGGCGCCGCCAGCGGTCATGACCGGGGCGATGGCGCGAGAGACGCCGATCAATGAATAAGTACTAATCTCGTGGGCGAGAAGGAAGCCTTCGCGGGAGGTTTCGATGAAGGGGCGGGAGAGATCGTCCTTGTTGGCGAATGCGATGGAGTGGACGACGGCGTCGATCTGTTCGCCCTCGCCGCGGAGGATTTCGGAGAGGTGGGCGAGGTCGGATTCCTGGGTGACGTCACAGGAGAGGAGGCGGGAAGCGCCGAGTTCTTCGGCGAGTTCCTCGACGGCGTCCTGCTGGCGTTCGCCCTGGTAAGTGAGGATGAGCTTGGCGCCCTCGCGGCGGAAGGCCTTGGCAATGGCGTAGGCGATCGACCAGCGATTGGCGAGTCCGAGCACAATAGTGCTCTTGTCTTTCAACAACTCTGACATGGATTTCTCAGTTTAGCAGGCGGGTGCGGGGCGCTGCCGGCGCGGAGACAAACCGGGGAGGGATGGTGCAGCCTACCTGGGAGGCGCGACTTCGAGTTGCCTGCAAATCTTCGCAGCCAGCCGGTTGTCGATTTCGGAATGGCGCGGGATGGGTGCGACGGCCTTTGTCGCGCTGTTCACCCAAATCGAGTGGCGGCCGCCTTCGCGGAGGAGGACACAACCCGTTGACCTGAGATGTTCAATCAGCGCATAGCGCTTCACGACCGTTCGACCCCCGCTTCAAGCGAGAGCGGCAGGAGTTCGATGAGGTCGGCTTCGGCATCAACCGCGTCCGGATCCGGGAGCGGGATCGCGCGGCCTTGCTCAAGATACAGCGAAGCCATGTCCTGCAAGGCGCTGGCGATCATGAGCCGGGCATCGGCCAGATCGAAACCCTGACTGCAGACGCCTGGAAAATCCAGCACTTCGGCGACGACCATTCGGTCCTGGCCTCGTGGGAGCCTGTAGGCTACGTGGAAACGCAGCATGATACTCATCAGGATACTCGAAGGCGCTGCCGGCGGCGAATCGGCGCGGCTCCGTCGGGTAGTTGACGGAGCAGGCGGGTCATGACACGTCCTATCTGTGCTACGATCTGGGTGTAGTGCGGAAACCGCCCAAACGGCCGACCGGGGAGAAGGTGGTTGACGAGACGGTCATGCTGAAGCGGCCCAGACGAGGCGCCCGGCTGAGGGAGGAAGTGTGGCAGACGCCGGATGGCAAGGTGACCAAGTACAATCTGGCCTACATCAATCCCCTATTCTGCCGGGTGGATAATGGCCGGGTATTGGGGTACGACAACAGCCATGGCCGGCATCACCGGCATTTCATGGGAAGGGTAGAGCCGGTCGAATTCGAGAGCTACGAATCGCTCGCCGCCCGTTTCCAGATGGAAGTGCGGGAATTATGGAGATCAGAAGATGAAGAAGAAGCCTGAAAACCTCGAAGTGGTCACGGGGACGCCCGAGGCGTTCTTCGAGCGTTCGCTCGCCCGGGCTCGAAAGCTGGACGCTGGTGAGACCCTCCCCGCCGAGATGCGATTGACCTTTGAAGATCCGGCTGACCTGCTGCGGTTGCTCACGGTGCAAAGGCTGCGGGTGCTCCGTGCGGTGCGCCTGAAGCCCGCGCCACTGTCCGACTTGGCACGGACCCTCAAGAGAGATCGAACCGCCGTGAAGCGCGACGTGAAGGTGCTGGTTTCGTACGGACTCGTAAAAACCCATGAGGAAACGAATCCGGGGCATGGACGCCGGAAGATCATTGAGCCGCTCGCGTCGAAGTACGAACTGGTGGCGACTATCTAGTTTCGGCGTCCTGTCGGAAGCTTGACCGAATGGCGTTGAGGGCGGCCCGCTACTGTGTGGGCGGGGCGGTTGGATTCTGTTTGGGTGGAATGGTTGTGGCGAGATGCCAGCGTGCGGAAAAGGCAGCACTTGTCTCACTTTCCAGACCACCCGTCAACGGTCAACGGGGTCAACGTATGGCGCTGTCGCTCTTCGCTTGACGCTCGGACATATTTGTCCGACAATGAGCTATTAACGGCGCTGAGTTCATCAGGAAGATCCAGAGGGTCGGGCGTCAGCGATCAGTTCCCGTCCGCTTTGTGGCGCAGCGCGGCAAAGGCAGCCACGGCACGCTCTTCCATGGCGAGGGCTTCACCATCGTCCAGAACCTGAAGCGCGAGTTTCCGAGCGGCACACTGCGCGAGATGCTTCGCCAGATCGGCCTTAGTCCGAACGACCTACTGTAAGGAGCGACCATGCTGAGGTTTGCCTATCCAGCCAGATTGCGGAGCGAGCCCGAGGGCGGATTCACCGTGACGTTTCCCGACTTGCCCGAGGCGATCACCCATGGGTCCGACAAGGCCGACGCGCTTATTCAAGCCGTCGATTGCCTCGATGAAGCGATCGCCAACAGGATCGCCGTGAAACTCGGAATCCCGCCCCCAGGCCAGGTCAAGAGGGGCTGCGAGGCGGTTCTTCCGTCCGCGCTGATGGCCGCCAAGGCTGCCTTGTACATGGCCGCGAAGAGCGCTGGAGTCTCTAACCTGGAACTGGCACGGCGGCTGGGATGCGACGAGAAGGAAGTCCGGAGAATTCTCGATCCCCGGCATACCACGAAGATCAGCCGCATCGACGAGGCGCTCGCGGTCCTCGGGAAAAGGCTCATCGTCGCCATGGACGATGCGGCCTGACCCCTAGCGCTCACTACTTGCCGTCCGCCTTGTCAACGGGTCAACGGGGCCAACGGGTCAGAGGGGGTGGGGATAGAATACCCCTTTCGCCAACTCGTGAAGATCGCAAGATGTGGTGGCTGACTGCTTTGGACACAGAAGCCGACCGCTTGCGGTGTCTGTGGGTTGTGGTTTGCGCCGGTCAGGAAAATGGGCCTTGTGTTCCGGGTTAACGACCATTAAATCCTGGCCTCGTGGGAGCCTGTAGGCTACGTGGAAGCGCAGCATGATACTCATCAGAATACTCGAAGGCGCTGCCGGCGGTGAATCAGCGCAGATCCGGCGAGTAGCCCACGGAGGAGGCGGCCCTTGTCGCTGTCTCCAGACCATCCGCGCAATAAGAGGGATTCCGTGCGCATACTCGGCTACAATATGGACTAGCCATGGTTGAGATTCAGCCAATCCGCGTCGAAGTGGAACGGGAAGAGGATGGCCGGTTCCTGGCATCCGTGCCGGACCTTCCTGGGGTGATGGCCTATGCGGCAAACAAGGAAGAGGCCGTGCGGAAAGCGAAGGCGATAGCCCTTCAGGTGTTGGCGGACATGATCGAGAGCGGCGAGGATGTTCCCGAGCCGCTGAAGTCGCTGTTCGCCGCATGAGCACTTGGCGCGCCACCAAAGCCAAGCGAGTGTATGCGGCGCTGCTGCGACTGGGCTGGTCGCTCAAGAAACAGGTCGGGTCGCATCGAAAACTGCAACGGGCAGGGTGGCCTAATTTCACCTTTTGCTTCCACGACAACGAGGAAATAGGACGCGCGGCGCTCGCGCGGATCGGGAAAGACACGGGACTGCGGCCCGAAGATCTCTAATCCTCAAGGCGTCAACGGGTCAACGGGGCTCAACGGGGCCAGGAACACAATACCCCTTTCGCCAACCCGTGAAAACCACAACATGAAGTAGCTAGCTGATCCAGTCACAGACGCCGACCGCCTATTGTGTCTATGGGTTGTGGTTTGGGCCGGCCAGGAAAAGGGGCCTTGTGTCCTGTCCCGGGCTACATTGACGATATCGTCATCTTCCGTCTGCACACACAGGCATGAAAAACAGTTAATTGTCGGAGCGATCTGTTCTTTTCGGATACAATGCTCCCAGGAGAACTCCGATGGTAACGTCACCTCTCTGGCTCATGTTTGGTCTGGCCATTAGTTCCGCTTGCTGTTACGCTCAGATTGGCACCGTGCGTGCGGCGAAACCAGACCGCTCGATAACATTCGACAGCACTCGAGATGCGGTGATTCCTCAAGTCGTGGACGGCGGCGGCTGGCAGACCTCCATTATTCTCCTGAATCCAGGATCTAAGCCCCTCGATGCCATAATCGGCTTCTTCGGAGATTCTGGGAAACTGGTGGAGTTGCCTATTCGCCAATTGAACAATAGTAGACACAGCATACTCACGGGACCGATCCCGGCGGGTGGGTCAATAACAATCGATACTGCTGATCTGGATTCGACGACTGTGCAAGGCTACGCCATTGTAGCTGCGATGGATCCCACTTCGATGCTTACGGGCCTTGCCGTTTTTCGACAGCGCGTGTCAGGACGGCCCGACTTCGAAGCTGTTGTGCCAATAAGCCCTTATGATGAGGTTGAATTTGCGATGCCGTTCGATAATAGAAACGGCTTCAGCACAGGCATAGCCATTGCTAATCCGGACGACGGCGAGGGGGCTCCTAGCTCCACGCTAACTTTCCAGTTCAATGATCCAGACGGAAAGCTGATTTCCACTCAGACTCTGTCGATGGCAGCAACAACGCACACGGCGTTTTCTATCCCTGCTCAATGGCCCTCTCTCTCGGGGAGGAATGGAACCGTAATCGTCCGTTCAACCGGGCGCCAGCTTTCTGCCCTCGGCCTGCGGTTTAATCCGGGTGGTGCGTTCACTTCATTCCATGCGCTAAGTCTCCCCCGCACTACTAACGCACCCACCCCTCCGGCCAGTACTCCACCAACTTTGCCCGGTACGGGCAGCACTTGCAACTCCCTGCTCGGGCTTTATATATTTGCCCAGGATGGAACCTATCTGGGCAAGATAAGCGCTAACAAATACGAGCAGGACTCCATTTCCAACCAATATGGTACTTACGGGAGTTCCTACTCATCTACTAGCATTTTTAACCGGTACGGACAATACGGCAGCGACTATTCCTCGCTGAGTCCATTCAGCACTTACGGCTCACAGCCACCGCTTCTGGTGTCCGGGTCAAGCTCTCTTGCCTACCTCACGGTCAACACCAGTAAGATCCCTCGTGTTGATACCTTTTTCGTACTAGGATGCGTGGGACGATCCCGATGAACGGGAGGACGAACAACGATCAAACAACGATCAACGGGGACAGGAACACAATACCCTTTTCGCCAGCCCGTGAAAACTACAAGATGTAGCGGCTATCTGCTCTAGACACAGAAGCCGATCGCCCATTGTGTCTATGGGTTGTTGGTTGGGCCGGTCAGGAAAAGGGGCCTGGTGTTCCTGCCCCGGGTTACGGGTTATCCCGAGTTATGTTTCAGGGTGACTCGGAGTTGTTTTTAACCAGCCTCGCGAGCCAGTTACGGTTACCAAACCCTACGTTTCCCAAGTCACCCACTTGACGGCGGGACCAGCTCCGCAGTTCCGCGGTTCCGATTCATCTTGGTATGGCCACTACAAGATGTTCCGACGGCCAGGTACCCAATTGAGCTCGCTTCGGATGCCTCCTAACGAGTGCAACGCCTCATGAGCACGTCGGCAGATAGCACTCTCATCCGTACCCTGGCGCGGATTGAAAACTTCCGCGGCACTACCTGCACAACCGGAGACGGAAGCTACTCACGAGCCAAGTGATTAGCTTGGTCATGATTCACCTCCAGGAGGGGGTTGCCCTCAGTTGGAGTATACGGTATGTGGTCTGGGAAGGTTCAAGGGTTTTTGTTCTCGCCCAAGGAGGTGTGCGTTAGAAGCCCTGCCGACGCTTTCTGCGAAAGAACTGGGACAGCCATCTGTCCGGGGTTACCGCAGGGGATGAAAGTCCGCTGGCCAAGGGATCGCCAAGGGCCAAGGGTTCAGACTGAAACGATCGATCGGCGATTTCTTCAAAAGCATCGGTCGGCTTTGCCACTTTCAAGATTCTTGCCCCTTTCGACCCCCTCAACCCGCACGAGTCCGGCTCTGGCTCGCCAGCTTGACGTATCATGATGTATCATGATAGGCTTCGAATCAAGCCGGAAGAGGTGCACCATGTCCCAGGGCAGAGAAAAATTCGCAACACAGGTCAATTCGGAGATCCTGTCCACCGTCCGCACCCTCGCGCAAAAGGAAGGGCGGCAGATCCAGGCACTCGTGGATGAAGCGCTGGCCGATCTGATCGAGAAGCGGAAGAACGCCCGGCCCCGTCCGCATGTGATGGCCGCTTACCTCGGCAGCCACGAAAAATACGGTGAGCTTTATAAGAAGCTCGCGAAATGACCGACTACCTCGCGCTGCCGGAAGTCCTCGCCATGCACGAGGATCAGATCGAGCGATATGGCGGGTCGCACGGAGTGCGTGACCACGGCCTTCTGGAATCGGCACTCTATCGTCCGCAAACCGGCTACTACGCCGATTTGATCGAAGAAGCGGCGGCGCTGTGGGAGAGCATGGTCCTGAACCGTCCTTTCATCGATGGCAAAAAACGGACGGCTTTTGCCGCGACCTATACGTTTCTCGCCATCAACGGCGCGCAGTTGACGGTGGATGCCGGAGACGCTTATGCCTTCGTCTCCGGGTTGTATGAAGATGGTGAGTTCAGCTTTGACAAACTCGTGCCGTGGCTGCGACTCAACGTCAAGCTTGGTTCCTGACCCACTTACCAGGCGGGGGAGCGCTCACCGCCGGAAAACAATCCATACTCCACGGCGAAGCTGCCGATGGCGATCAGGTGCGGAAAGACGGTGATGTTGAAAACAACCCTGAAAGGCGTGTTGGATGATTCGTGCCTGAGCTGGGACGGCTCAGCCAGGGTTGCCTGGTTTCGGGTTTCTGTTCAACTGAATGCACGGGGCTACCGGCAGGCTTGACCCCCACTCAGCGGTGTGCGTACTATCACGCGATGTCTATCAAGAATGCTGCTCTCTTCGCGCTGATCGGGATGGCTCTGCTTGCGGTCCTGCTGGCGTTTGATTTCATCCGTGACTTCTCGGGACTCCTGAGTGGTGTGGTTGCGGTGGCGGTGGTGTTGAAAACGGGAATCCATCTGCTGGCGATTCTGGGTGTGACCTTATTCCTGTACGTGTTCCACAAAGCGCAGTCCTGACGGCCGGCGAGGCTGGCGTCCCGCGGGACTTTGCATGGTTGTGGCCGTCGCGGGCGGCTCTTGGACGCTCGGTTTCCGGCTCGGAGGTTCCGCAGGCCTTCGGGGTGCGGGGCTCGAATCATCGCCCTGCGCGGCTTCGTACAGTCCGGTTTAGGAGCGACTATGTCCTGCATCCTACTACTTGCCATCCTGCTTTTCCCGCGCGTCGTGCTCGCGCTGCTGTGGTTGTTTTCCACCTACCTGCATCGCGCATTCCACGGGGAAGTGCTGCTGCCGTTACTCGGCTTCCTTTTCCTGCCGGTCACCACGCTCGTCTACGCGTGGGAACTCAACAACGGCATGCCGGCGGCGGGAATCAACCTCTTGTGGCTTCTGATCGCGGTAATCATTGATCTGGGCGGGTTGGGCGGCGGCGCACGGCGGCGATTGCGGCGGTGAGTCGCGTGGGTGCAGACCACGGGAGCGCCTCGACACGATTGTCGAGGCGGCAGGCAGGGTGCCTGCGCTACGGGCGGGTGGGATGTCCCGGAGGTGACAGGCCGGGAGGCCTATCCGACATGACAGGCCGGGAGGACGAGTCCTACTCGCCTCGGGACTGCTGGTACCAGTCCAGGGTTAGGCGGAGGCCTTCTTCGAATGTGAACTTGGGGTCGTGGCCGAGATCACGGACCGCGGATGTCGTGTCGGCCAGGGAGTCTTTGACATCTCCTGGGCGGGGCGGGCCGTAGTTTGGCTGGATGTCCAGGCCTCGCATTTCGCAGAGCATGCGCCAGGTTTGGTTCAGGGTGTAGCTTTGGCCGTTGCCGGCGTTGTAAACGTTGCCGGAGACGGTGGCGGCGGGCGCCAGCGACGCCTTCATGCAGAGAGCAGACACGTCCTCGACATAGGTGAAGTCGCGGGACTGTTCGCCGTCGCCAAAGATCGTGGGCGCCTTCTGGTCGATGAGGCAGTTGAGGAAGATCGACAGGACTCCGGAATAGGGCGACGTCGGATCCTGGCGGGGGCCGAAGACGTTAAAGAAACGCAGGGCGACCGTTTCCAGCCCGTAGCAGTGTGAGTAGACCGAACAATAGTGTTCGCCGGCCAGTTTCTGCATGGCGTAAGGCGATAGCGGCAGCGGGCGCATCGACTCGGTCTTGGGCAGGACCTCGGTGTCGCCGTAAGCCGACGACGACGCCGCATAGATGACGCGGCCCGATTTGCGCGTCACGCAGGCCTGCAACAGGTTGAACGTGGCGTTGATATTGGACTCGTGCGACGGAACCGGATCGGAGACCGAACGCGGGACCGACGGGATGGCGGCGAGATGGAAGACAGGCGCGCCGGGTTCGATGTATTTCTCGAAGGCCGATGGGTTACGCAGGTCGGCGACGCAGAGATCGACAGAGGCGAGGCCGGCGAGGTTGTCGCGCTTGCCCGAGGAGAGGTTGTCGATGACGCGGACGTGGTGGCCCTCGGCGACAAGGGAACGGACAAGGGTGGAGCCGATGAATCCGGCACCCCCAGTTACGATGGCAAGGCTCATAATGTCTCGATGACGGATTCCAAGTATCGCAAACTTTCCGAGGCGATACGTTCGGCGCCAGGGGCGAAGTCGAAGGCTTCGAGGGAGATCCAGCCCTGGTAGTTGAGGCGTTTCAGTGTGGCGAGGACGGGGGCGAAGTCGTAGTCGCCGGTGCCGCAGTGGCCGCCGTCGGTCTCGTTGACGTGGATGTGGCGGATGATGTCGAAGTGGCGTTCGACAAGCTTCGCGTGGGGGGTGGTTTCCTCGACGGCGTTGTGCGAGTCGAACATGGTCTGGATGGCCGGGCTGCCGATTTGCCGGACGATGGAGGCCGCTTCGTCGAGAGACAGCACGACGTCGGTCTGGTTTGAAGGCAGGGCCTCGACGAGGATGCGGACGCCACGCGACTCGGCATGGGGAGCGACCGAGGCCAGGCCGTCGACATAACGCTTGGTGGCTTCCTCGCGAGAGGACCCGCCGGTCGTGCCGCGCTGCAATGGGGAGCCAAAGACCATCACGCCGTCGGGGCCGAGATCGGCGCAGAGGTCGACCAGGTTGACGATGTGGTTCCAGGAACGGGCGCGGAGGTCGTCGTCGGGGGTGGTGACGTGCAGGCCCTTGGGCGAGACCATGAGCCAGTGGAGGCCGGCGAAGACGAGACCTTCATCGGCGATGATGCGGCGGTATTCGGCGCGGGCGTCGGACGGGATGGTGGCGGGGTCCTCGGCCAGGGTGAACGGAGCGATTTCGATTCCGTCGTAGCCTGTCTCCCGGATGTGTTTGGCCGCTTTATCGAAGTCCCAACCCTGATAGACCTCGTTGCAGATGGAGTGACGGAATCGGTAACCCATTGGATCTCATCATAACCGCACGGCGGCACCCTGAACAAACGGATAGAGGAGGCGGCGGAGGGATTGTTAGAATCGGTGGGACGCATGTCGAGCCAACGACTGATCTCGATTCTGATTCCGGCCTACAACGAGGAGATCCACCTGGAGGCGTTGCTGGAGCGCGCCTTGGCGGGTCCGTTGCCGGATGGGTATGGGCGGGAGATCGTGCTGGTGGACGACGGCTCGACGGATGAGACGGGCGAGATCGCAAGGAGTTGGGCGGCGGCGCACCCGGACGTGATTCGGGTGTTCCGGCAGGAGATCAACCTCGGCAAGGGGGCGGCGGTGAGGCTGGCGCTCGAAAAGGCGGCCGGATCGATCTGCCTGATCCAGGACGCCGACCTCGAGTACGACCCGGCCGATTACAGGAGGTTGCTGAAGCCGCTTGTCGAACAGAAAGCGGACGCGGTGTTTGGTTCGCGGTTCGGGTTCAGCGAGGAGCGGCGGGTGCTGCTGTACTGGCACGCGGTGGCGAACCGCCGGCTGACGGGACTCTGCAACATGGTGTCGGACCTGAACCTGACCGACATCATGACGGGATACAAGGCGTTCCGGACGTCGCTGATGAGAACGATTCCGCTGCGAAGCGACGGTTTCGGCATCGAGCCGGAGATCACGGTGAAGTTGGCGCAGCGGGGGGCGCGGATCTATGAAGTGCCGGTGTCGTACCACGGCCGGGGCTATGCCGAAGGGAAGAAGATCCGGCTGCGGGATGCGTTGCAGACGCCGTTCACCGTCCTTTGGTACGGACTGAGGCGGGACATCTATCAGAACCCCGGCGCGCGGATCCTGGACGTGCTCGCCGCAACGCCGCGGTTCAACGAATGGATGGCGTCGGTGGTGGCGCCGCATCTGGGGCGGCGGGTGTTGGAGATCGGGGCGGGGATCGGAAACCTGAGCGCGCTGCTGAGCCGGGGCAGGAAAGGGTATCTGGCGACTGACCTGGACGCCGAACACGTCGAGCGGCTGGAGGTCAGGTTCGCCAGCAACCCGAGGATCGGGGTGATGCGGTTGGACGCGACCGATGCGGCAGGATTCGAGGCGATTGAAGGACAGGTGGATAGTGTGGTTTGCCTGAATGTGCTGGAGCATGTCGAAGACGATAAGGCGGGGTTTAGGAATCTGTATGACGTGCTGGCCGCGGGCGGGCGGGCGGTGGTGCTTGTGCCGCAGGGAGCGGGGCTGTATGGGACGCTGGACCGGGTGCTGGGCCATTGCAGGCGATATTCGCGGCTGGAACTGGAGTCGCGGATGAGGGAAGCGGGGTTCGAATTGGAACGGGTGTTTGAGTTCAACAAGGTGACGCGGCCGGGGTGGTGGGTGAACGGAAGGGTATTGAAGCGGACTTCGTTTGGCAGGATGCAACTGGGGGTGTTCGACCGGCTGGTTTGGCTGTGGAAGCGGCTGGAGGGGTGGTTGCCGTGGGGCGGGGTGTCGTTGATCGCGGTGGGACGGAAACGCGGTTGAAGAAAGCTACTCCAGCGACAGGCCGGGAGGCCTGTCCTACTTCTTGCGGGCGGCGATGACGGCGGACAGGCCGGACCAGGGGGTGATGGGATCGAGCAGACGCCAGAGCCAGACGGTCTTGTCGAAAACCTTCAGCGAGAAACGGGAGAGGGTGCGGCGGCGAAGCAGGCGCGAGGTGAAGAACCAGGAGACGCGGCCGAACTTGTTGATCGATTTGCAGGATTCGATTTCGAGGCCGGATTCGGCAAGCAGTTGCTCGATGCCGGCGCGGGAGAAGCGGCGAAGCTGGCCCATGGATTTGTCGATCGAACCGTAAAGCCCAGGGCCGAGCGGGCAAAGCAGGATGAGGCGGCCGCCGGTCCGGAGGGCGTCAGCGGCGGCGCGAAGAGTGGCGGCGGGTTCGGGGAGTCCTTCAAGCACGTTCAACAGGACGACGGAATCAAACTCCGCGCGCCACGGGAAGGCGGCGGGCGAGGCGGCGTCGATGGGCGCGACTTCGACGTTCGGGGTGCGCAGGAAGCGGTTTTCGAGGGCGTGGAGATAGAAGGGGTCGGACTCGGCGGCGACGTAGCGCCGGCGCTTGCCCATGAGGCGGCCGGAGAATGCGCCGGTGGATGCGCCAAGTTCGAGGACGTCGTCGCCCAGCAGCGGGCGGATGACCGAGACCAGCCAGGAGATGTAGGCGGGCGTACGGGTGAGGTTGACGAGGGTTCCCTTGCCGTAAGGTTCGACGTAAAGGTCGTCAATAATCCAGAAGTGAAGGATGACGAACAGGGCCTTGACGCCATCCCACCAGCCGATTTTCTTGCCTTCCTCGTATGTGCGGCCGTGGTAGGAGATGGGGACTTCGTAGATGCGCAGCTTACGCTTGGCGCATTTCATGGTGATTTCGGGTTCGAAGCCGAAGCGGTCGGAGCGGATGGGGATGGACTTGAGCAGATCGGAGCGGAAGACCTTGTAGCAGGTCTCCATGTCGGTGACATGGATATTGGTGAAGATGTTGGAAGCCAGGGTGAGGAACTGGTTGATCATGGTGTGCCAGAACGGCAGCACGCGGCGGCTCTCGCCGGCCAGGTAGCGCGAGCCGAAGACAGCGTCGGCGCGGCCTTCGAGCAGGGGCTTCAGAAGGATGGGATATTCGTTGGCGTCGTATTCGAGGTCGGCGTCCTGGATGAGACAGAAGTCGCCCTGGGCGTGGCCGATGGCGGTGCGGACGGCGGCGCCTTTGCCCTGATTCACGGAATGGCGGAAGAGACGAATGCGGGTCTCGGAAGCGGCGAATCGTTGGAGAATCCCGGAAGTGCCGTCGGTGGAGAAGTCGTCGACGATGATGAGTTCGCGGTCCAGGCCTTCGGGCAGCGGGGCCGAGAGAACAGCGCGCAGGCTCTTTTCGACGATGGCGCGTTCGTTGAAAACAGGGATGAGAATGCTCAGGAGCAAGAAAATGATTATACCTGAGTGGGTTGGGGGGAGCGGCGGAACGTGCCAGGTCTCGCAGAAAGGCCCGGAGCCGGATGGCCGGCCGGGGTAGAATTGGCGCCGTCATGGCATCGGGCAATGGCCCCTGAGCCTGATGGCTAAGGCGCTTTAGGGCGCTTTCTACTGGGTTTAGTGGGTTGTCCGAAAACTAAAGTGGGGGGACTCTAGAACTAGTACGAATCGACTTGGAGGGCTATCATGAGCAAGGCCAGCAGTTGGAGGCTGATCGATTTGGAAGCGATGTTGGGGCGTCTGAGGTGTGAGCGGGGGCAGGATCTCATCGAGTATGCGCTCCTGGCTGGCTTTGTGGCGGTGGCGGGTGGGGCACTGATTCCCTGGGGAGCGACAGGACCGATGTCGTCGATTTTCTCGAAACTGAGTAATCTGCTGGTGCAACTGGGCGGTGCGTAGAGAGGCCCGGCTAGTTGGCGGCAAGGCCGAAGATCAGGCACACGAGATTGTAGGCGACCAGGACGGCATAGAATGCTGTCGCGGCCCTGAGCAGGCGCGCCCTGGCCGTCCACCAGCAAAACAGGCCAAGCATCAGAGCGAGAATCTTCACCGCGGCCAGCCCGATGATGGGGTTGGCCGCGAGTCGCATGGCGAAGACGACCATGGGATTGGCCTCGCGGACCCCGGCCAGCAAGAACGCCGAAGTAGTCAATAGATCAAGTACTTGAAGATAGGCGTAGTGCAGCAGGACGGGAGTCGCCGCGGTGGAGGCGACTGGAAATGCCCGAGCCAATGCCGGGGCAAGAACTTCGTCGCTGCGCAACCGGCCGGCATCATTGGAAGTCAACGAGAAGAACTGCTTCACCGAGGCTACCCGATCGCGGAATCGAAGAAGTGCATTCGCCATAACCCGATTACACCCGTTCGGGGGTTCCAACGAAAGGGCCGTTCTTCCCAAAAAGAGGGCGGCGCCGGTCCAGTACCGGCGAGGTGAAGATCCGTTTATTCGAGCGTTACCGAGTCGCCGCGCTTGGGGATCAGAGTCTCGATTCCATAGGTGGAACGGATGGCCTGGGCGAGGGCTTCGGACTGGCGCGGTTCGCCGTGGACGAGGAAGATTCGCTTAAGTTTAGGCGAGATCGGCTTGATCCAGGCGAGCAGTTCCGACTGATCGGCGTGTCCGCTGAGTTCGTTGAGTTTGACGACTTCGGCGCGCAGGCGCATGGGTTCGCCGAAGATGTTGACTTCGGGCTGTTTGTCGACAAGTTTGCGGCCGAGGGTGTGTTCAGCCTGGAAGCCGGTGATGAGGACGGTGTTGCGCGGGTTTTCGATGTTGTTCTTGAGGTGGTGGAGGATGCGGCCGAACTCGCACATGCCCGAGGCGGAGATGATGATGCAGGGCGTACGGAAGTCGTTGAGCGCCTTGGATTCAGCGACGTCCTTGATGTAGCGAAGTTGCCGGAAAGTAAAGGGTTCCTGCCCGTTCAAGGCAAAACCGGCGGTCTCTTCGTCGTGGAGCTCGGTGCGATTTCGGAAGACGCTAGTGACGTTCACGGCCAGCGGGCTGTCGACGAAAACGGGGACGCCGGGGATGCGGCCCTGCTCGATGAGGGTGTGGAGGACGAGAACCAGTTGCTGGGTGCGGCCGACGGCGAAGGCGGGGCAGATGATGCGGCCGCCGCGTTGGACGGTCCGGTTGATGATATCGGCGAGTTTGTCCTCGACACAGCAGGAGTCCTTGTGGAGGCGGTCGCCGTACGTGGACTCCATGATGAGGTAGTCGGCGGGCGGGAGGTCCTGGGGATCGCGGATGATGGGCAGGTTCTTGCGGCCGATATCACCGGAGAAGATGAGCGAGCGGCGCTTCCCGTTGTGCTCGATGTCCATGTAGATGCAGGTGGATCCGAGCATGTGGCCGGCGTCATAGGTGCGGCAGGCAAGGCCGGGGCCGGGCTCGAACGGCTCACCGAGGGGGATGTCCTTCATCAGCGGGAGGGTGGCCTCGGCGTCGGCGGCCGAATAGAGCGGTGCAACGATTTCGGTGGGGTCTTCATCGCCCAAAGAGCGGCGGCGTTGTTTGCGCTTCGCCAGAAAGAGGGCGTCTTTCTCCTGGACGTGGGCTGAATCGGGCAACATGGCGGCGCAGAGGTCGATGGTGGCCGGGGTGGAGAAGATTGGCCCTTCGAAGCCGTTCTTGACGAGAGTGGGCAGGTTCCCGGAATGGTCGATGTGGGCGTGGGAGAGGATGACGCCGTCGACAGAGGAGGCGGGGAACGGGAAGTTGGCGTTGCGGTCGCGGGCATCGGAGCGGCGGCCCTGATAGAGTCCGCAGTCCAGCAGGTAGCGGCGGCCCTGGACCTTGAGTTCGTGCATCGAACCGGTGACGGTCTGGGCGGCGCCCCAGAAATTGAGTTTCATTGCCACGAGCTTATCAGGACCCAGGCCAGAAGGAAAACCTCGACGGCGAGGAAGGCATACCAGGCTTTCCATTCCTTGTTGCGTCTCCAAAGGCCGGCCTGATAGGAAAGAGGGGAGGGTGAGGGGGGCGGCTTGGGCAGGAGGAGCGGGACGCTGGAAGCGTATTCCTCATATCCGGGGAAGAGTTTGAGGAGGTGTTCCTCCTCCTGCTCCATGACCGGCAGGTAGATTAGGAAGAACAGGGCGAAGACGGCGGCGACGACCGCCAGCTCAGCCGAGGCGATAGCGCAGCCGAGGGCAATGAGAAAGGTCCCGAGATAGAGCGGATTGCGGGTCCAGCCGTAGGGTCCGGATGCGACGAGAGCCTCGTCCTTGCGCAGGTGGCCGGCGGCCCATGAACGAAGCGCGAGACCGGCTGCCGAGAAGGGCAGACCGAGCAGGAGCGAGAGCCATGTGGGGTCTGCGAGGAAAAGAAAGACGGCGGCGAGAAGGAAACCGGAGGGGACGCGGAGGCGCTGGACATGGATCGAGTAGGACTTGGGGAAGAGACGTCTCAACGGCTGGACTCCAACACGTCCATTAAAGCGCGAAAAACGGATTCGGGGGTGAGGGCGCGCATCGAGGGGTGGATCGTGTCTTCCCGCGCGTAGGTGGTCTGGGCGTCTGGCACACGGAGGGAACGGATCGAGCCGCCGTAGGGGCCGTTGCGTGCGGGGTCGGTGGGTCCGAACAGGGCGATGCCGGGTTTGGAGAGCGCGGCGGCAAGATGGACGGGACCACTGTCGAGGCCGGCGACGGCAGCGGCGCGGCGGGTGGCGTCGATCAGTCCGGCGATGGACGAGGCATGGAGAAATGCGCCGGGTATCGACGAGACCAGCGATGCGGCGGCCGGGGGACCGTTGACGACGAGGCGGTAGTTCGTTTGGCCGTGGAGCAGGCGGGCGAGCGCGGCCCAGTGTTCAAGGGGCCACTGCTTCGACTTCCAGCCAGCCAGGGGCGATGCAAGCACAAACGGTCCAGATGGGAGGTCGCCCTCAGGCTTTCCCGTGGGCAGCGGGAACTCGACCGGGCCGGCGGCGGCGGCGGCATGGGCAGCGAGTTCCAAGTTGCGGTCCACGACATGGCTGGCCGGACAGAGGAACCGGCGCGTATAGAGAAACGCGGCGGCAGGTTCGCGGAGCTGGCTGCGCGCAAAACCATAGCGAACGGCAGTGCTGGCGGTACGGGCGAGAAGGGCGGATTTGATGAGTCCCTGGAAGTCGATCGTAAAATCGAAGGCGCCAGCGCGGAGCCGGCGATACGCCGCGGTTACGGAACCGAGATTTGCGCGGTCGATTTCGATCAACTCGTCGGCCACGCCTCCGCCTTCCAGCAGGTCGCGCCATTTAGGCTGGACCGCCCACACGAGGCGGCACCCTGGCCAGGTTCGCTTCAGGGCCGACGCGGCGGGCAGAGCGTGGATGATATCGCCCATCGCGCCGAGCCGGACAACCAGGAAGCGGGAGTTGGACATCGTGGTCAAAAGCGGATCAGCTCATCCGTTCGAGGACGTGAGCGATAAAGGTGGATGCCGTGGCGGCATGGTTCTCATCCCAATTCACATCGGGCCGAGGAAGCCCGGGGACGGCAAGCGTGACCAGATCGACGGACGCCAGGGCAGCAGCCAGTTCGGCGCGGGCACGAGGTTCAAGGATCGGATCCACAGGTTGCGTCATGATCACAGCAAGGCGGCCGCCGCTTGGACGGGCCTCGGCGGCGAGATTCGCGTGGGCGGCGAGCAGCGGGTCAAACGACCCCGAGGCGACGGTGACGGCGATTCCCTCGGCGCGCCACTGGTCCAGGCGCCGGTTAAAATCGGCAGCGTCGACGATCTTGATGCGGGTATCCACTTACTTCAGTTGTAACAGTTGCAGGGCTGCATCAGCCACCATTTCCGATGAAACCGCGGCCATGCAGCGGTGGTCGATCGGGCAGTGGCGGAGCAGGCAGGGGCTACATTCGACGTCACGGCGGATGACGCGAGCCAGGGGACCGGTGGGTCCGGTGGTGATGTGATTCGTGGCGCCGAATATGGCCACGGTGGGGACGCCGAGCGCGGAAGAGATGTGCATGGCGCCCGAATCGTTGGTGAGATAGACTTGGCAGGCGGCGGCGCGTTCGATGTATTCTTCCAGACTGGTTTGGCCCGCGAAGTTGCGCGTCTCGATACCGGATTGCCGGACGAGGCCGGCGACCTGTTCGCAGAGATCGCGTTCCGGCGGCGAGCCAAACAGGGCAACGGCGGCGCCAAGCTCCGAAGCGACACGCGAGGCAGCCTGGGCGAAACGATCGGGCCACCAGCGCTTCGCGGTCCCATAAGCGGCGCCGGGGCTGACACCGATCACCTTCCCGATACCCTCGGCATGGAACCGTTCCAAGCCGGCGTGGCGCGCACTGGCAGCGCCTTCGAGCCGGATCAGCGGCGCTGGCGGAAGCGCGTCCAGCCAACCGGCGCGGCGGATGAGTTCGAGATAGTAGAAGCTCTCGTGCGGCGGGATGGACCCCTTGGGCGGGCGCGGGATGGGATCGGTCAGCAAGAAACCCCGGCCGTCGCGGGCGTAACCGATGCGGCGCGGGATGCGGGCCAGCCATGTGATCAAGGCAGCGTCGAATGCATTTTGAAGCAGCACGGCGCAATCGAATTGCATCCGACCGAGAGAGGCGGCAGCAGACCGGCGATCCTGCCAGCCCTGCCAGAGTTTCCCGGGCTGGTAAGGGATGATCTCGTCGGCAAAGGCCTCATGGCGATAGAGGCCGGCGACCCAGGGCCGGGCCAGGATGGCAATGTGCGCGTCCGGGAAGTGTCTGCGTAGCGCGGCAAGCGCGGGCAGGCTCATCACCGCGTCGCCAACCCAGTTTGTCGCCCGCACAAGCAGCCGCATTTCTCAAGAGTAGAATACCGCCCATGAACGATGAGCGGAGACGGCAAGGGCTGAGTGGGTCATGCGGGGAGCGAGCCGACTTGTGTTAATATTGAAACATTCAAATGCTCAGGCATGAATAATCAACAACCTGTGGAATCTCCAACCTCGATGCTGGAGGCAAGCTTCGGGAATTTCTTCCGTTACGCCGGCCCGGCGGGACGGGCGACTTTCTGGCGGCGTTTCCGTTGTTCCTGGGCGTCGCCCTGACAGCGCCAGCGGACTGGTGGCTTCTGTTGCTGTCGGGATGGCAAGTTGCGCGATCCGCCCAACGGCGCGCGGGTGGTGATCGACGGGACCAATGCGCTCCGCATCGGCCACGGCATTTGCGAAGTGCTGGAAGACTTCCAGAAGCTGGCGCCTTGTAAGGACATCAAAGTGGAATTGAAACGGATGGAAAGCAGGCTCGCGCCGGCGAAGAGGTAAATGATGGAAAGCTACAAGAAACTCTTGCTCGCCAACAAGGCGTGGGTGCGGGACAGGATGAGCGTGAACGACCGGTTCTTCGAGGACATGGCGGAGGGCCAGCAGCCCGAGTTTCTGTGGATCGGCTGTTCGGATTCGCGCGTTCCCGCCGAAGAGATCACCGGCACCGAACCGGGCGAACTGTTTGTCCACCGTAATATCGCCAACCTGGTCGTGCATACGGATCTGAACATGCTGAGCGTGTTGCAATACGCCGTGGAAGTCCTGAAGGTGCGGCATATCATCGTTTGCGGCCACTACGGTTGCAGCGGCGTCAGGAACGCACTAACCAACCGGGATCTCGGCCTCATCAACAAATGGCTGCGTCACATCAAGGACGTCTACCGGATGAACTTGATCGAGATCGAGGCGATCGCCGATCCGAAGGCGCGTTTCGACAGGATGGTGGAACTCAACACCATCGAGCAGGTGCGGAACCTGGCCCAGACGTCGATCATTCAGAGGGCCTGGAAGACGATGAATCAGCCGACGATTCACGGCTGGATTTACGAGTTGCACACCGGACTAATCAAGGAGATGGCCATGATCGAGCCGGGCGCGAAACTCGAGGACATCTACATGTTCGAGTACGGGGACGAGAGCGGCGGCGGGCAGCGAGACTAAACTGGTAGACGGAACGAGTGGTTCCGAACTATCAGATGGGCGTACATTATTCCCGGCAAGCACTGGCGGCCGCGCGCGCGGCCTGGAAGCGCGAGGGCAGGCGGGTTGTCCTCACCAACGGCTGCTACGACATTCTGCACCCCGGCCATATCCGGCTGCTCGAACAGGCGCGTGCGCTGGGCGACGTGCTGATTCTTGCGCTGAACAGCGACGGCAGCGTGGCGCGGTTGAAAGGTCCCAGACGGCCGTTGATCCCCGAAGCCGAACGCGCTACGCTGGCATCGCAACTGGAAGCGGTGGATGCGGTGACGTTGTTTGACGAAGACACGCCGCGGGAGTTGATCGCCGAGGTGCTGCCGGACGTGCTGGTGAAGGGCGCCGATTGGTCGCATTTCGTCGCCGGCCGGGAAGAGGTGGAAGCGGCGGGAGGAGAAGTCCGGCTGATTCCGCTCGAGAAGGGCTACTCGACCACGGCGACCGTGGAGGAGATTGTCGCGCGGCGCAGGCCGGCGGGCTAGCCACCGTGATCAATCCAGCCGTCAGAGAGAAGTTCCACGCGATCACGCGCCATCCGGCGTTTCAGGAGTTGGTCCGTAGACAGCGGAGCGAGAGGGCGGAACTGACGCGGCTGGGCGGACTCACGCTTACCGCCAAGGCTCTGCACCTCACCCTGCTCTGGGAGGCGGTCGAGACGCCGATATTGGTCGTAACGGCGTCGAACCGGGCGGCTGAGCAATTGATGGAACTGCTGGACGCCTTCCACACGCTGCTGCTTTCCGGATCCGGCGCGCCGAGGCCGTTGCTGTTGCCTGCCTTCGACGTCTTGCCCGGGCAGGGCTTGTCGCCGCACACCGAGATCAAAGAGCAGCGGGCGGTGGGGCTGTATCGAATGGCGGCCGGCCGCTGTTCGATCATCGTGGCGCCGGCTGCCTCGGCGGCGCTGCGCTGCGAGACGGCGCAGTTTTACCGACAACTCGCCGTCACGGTGAGGAAGGACGAAGAGATCGGCCTGGAGGATCTGGCCGCGCATCTGGAGAGCGCCGGATACACGCGGCGCGACCCGGTGCAGATGGAGGGCGAATATTCGATCCGCGGCGGAATCTTTGACGTCTTTCCAGCCGAGTCGCATCAGCCGGTTCGCATTGAGTTTTTCGGTGACACGGTGGAGAGCTTGAGGCGATTCGATCCGGAGACGCAGCGGTCGGTATTGAAGATCGAGGAAGTGACGCTGCTGCCATTGGAGGAGACGCTTCGGACGCCCGAGGTGCTGGCGGCGGCGGCCGAATTCGCGGCGGTCAGGGACACGGCGCCCGGAGAGACCTTTCCCGGTTGGGAGTTCCATGCGGCGATGGCGCGCGAGCGCGCGGGGACGCTGGAGGACCTGCTTAACGCGCCGCTGGTGGTCTGGGACGAGCCCGAGGAACTGGCGGCGGCGAGCGAGCGGTTGTGGAAACGGCTGGACGCGGGCGCGCTGGGCGGGGTGGAGCCGGAGAAACTCTGGTTCCGTTGGGGCGAACTGGCGTCCCACTCGCAGTGCCGCCGCGAGATCGAATTACGCGAACTGGCGCTCGAAGGCGAGCAACGCGCGGCGCTGCCGCCGCTGGAGATCTCATCGCGGCAGCCGGTCGCGTTCCACAACAACATGCAGGCGGCCGTGGCCGAGGCGCGGACTTTGGTGGAACAGGGCAACCGCGTGATGTTCTTCGCGCCGGCGCAGGGCGAGGTTGAACGGCTGGCCGACATCTTCGCCGAGTATTCCCTGCCCTTCCAATTGGGCATCGAGTTGAAGGGATCGACGCCGGGCTATCTGTCGGAACGGGCCTACATGGCGTCCGGCATCGCCAGCGTCCATGTGGTTCAGGGGCAGGTGAGGCGGGGCGTGATCCTGCCGGAGACGCACCTGGCGCTGATCGGCTACGAGGATCTTTTCGAAGTCGCGAGCGACCTGGAAGCGCCGGCGCGGCGCAGCCACATCGCGTTGTTCACGCCCGAGAGCCTTGACCTGAAAGTGGGCGATTACATCGTTCACGCGCAACACGGAATCGGGCAGTATCTCGGCGTCAAACAGATCCACGGCGATTCCGGGATGGAGGATTTCCTCGCCGTCGAATACTCGGGCGGATCGAAGCTCTACGTCCCGCTCACGCGGCTGGACCTGATCCAGAAGCACCGCGGCGCAGGCGAGGCCGCGCCGGCGATGGACAAACTGGGCGGCGTCACCTGGGCCAAGACCAAATCGCGCGTCAAAGCCCGGATGCGCGACATGGCCGAGGAGTTGTTGAAGCTGTATGCCGCGCGCAGGTCTGCCGAGGGCTTCAGTTTTTCGCCCGATTCGAACTGGCAGCAGGAGTTCGAAGACAGCTTCGAGTACGCGCCGACGCGGGACCAGGTGCAGTCGGCGGGTGAGATCAAGCGCGACATGGAAAGCCCGCATCCGATGGACCGGCTGCTGTGCGGCGACGTCGGGTTCGGCAAGACCGAAGTTGCCATGCGGGCGGCGTTCAAGGCTCTGGGCGACGGCAAGCAGGTGGCCGTGCTGGCGCCAACAACAGTGCTGTCCTTCCAGCACTATGAAACCTTTCGACGCCGCTTTCAGGCCTTTCCGGTCCGCATCGAACTACTCAGCCGCTTTCGCCGCGCGAAAGAGATCAAGCAGACGCTCGAGGATCTGGCGCTGGGCAAGGTCGATATCGTCATCGGCACCCATCGCCTGTTGTCGAAAGACGTCGTCTACCCCGATCTGGGCCTGCTGGTCATCGACGAGGAGCAGCGATTCGGCGTACGCCACAAAGAGCGGCTGAAACAGTTGCGGCACAACCTCGACGTGTTGACGATGAGCGCGACGCCGATCCCGCGGACGCTGCATATGTCGCTGCTTGGGCTGCGCGACATGTCGGTGATCGAAACGCCGCCCAAGGACCGTTTGGCCGTCCAGACCGTCGTCGCGCGTTTCAACCCGGAGTTGATCAAGACGGCGATCGAACAGGAGATGTCACGCGGCGGACAGGTTTACTATGTCCACAACCGCGTCGAGTCGATCTGGAGCCGGGCGGAGTCCATCCAGCGACTGATGCCGAACTGCCGCGTCGCGGTCGGCCACGGCCAGATGGGCGAGGAGGCTCTGGAGAAGGTCCTGCTCGGCTTCATGCGGCACGAATCGGACGTTTTCGTGGCGACGACCATCGTCGAAAACGGGCTGGACATCCCGCGCGCCAACACGATCCTGATCGAAAACGCCCAGAACCACGGCCTCAGCGAGTTGTACCAGTTGCGTGGCCGTGTCGGGCGCTCGAACCGCCGCGCCTATGCCTACCTGCTGATCCCCCAGGAAGGCGCCCTGAGCGAGGTGGCGCGGAAACGTCTGGCCGCGCTTAAAGAGTTCTCCGACCTCGGCGCCGGATTCAAGATCGCGGCTCTCGACCTGGAACTGCGCGGCGCGGGCAACCTGCTCGGCGGCGAGCAGCATGGCCACATCGGCTCGGTCGGTTATGAGACGTACTTGAAGCTTCTCGACGAGACGGCCCGCGAACTGCGCGGCGAGACCGTCGGCCCCGAGATCCATTCCAGTCTCAACCTGGGTCTTGATATCCGCATCCCGCCCGGCTACATTTCCGACGAACAGCAGCGCCTGCGCGCCTACAAACGCATCGCCGATGCCGGGGCGCCTGAACGCGCGGCGGTCATCCTGGACGAATTGGCCGACCGCTATGGCGCGCCGCCCGAACCCGTCCGCCGGCTCGTCGAATTCTCGCGGCTCAAGACGCGCGCCGAAAGCAGCGGCATCGAGACGATTGAAAAGCGGGGCCAGGGCGTCAACATTAAATTCCACTCCGGCGCGCAGGTGGATCCCCATGCCCTCATGCGTCTGGTTAGCGAAACCGCCGGCGCTCAATTCACCCCCGCAGGCGTCCTCCGCGTGCCGGTCGCCAACGATTCATCGGTCGATCCGGCGCAGGCTCTCCTCGATCAACTCAATGCGATCCTCGACTCTCTTTCATCAACCACCTGAAGAGCGCCTCAAGGTGGGCCATAATGAAAAGATGACGATTTGTGTCCGCGCTCTGTCACTTGCACTGGCCCTGCTGGGAACCGGCCTCGCGCAGGGACCGGCGCCAGCGAAGGCGCCTGCCGTGATCGAGCAGATCATCGCCAAGGTGAATGGCGACATCATCACCCGCAGCGAATACGAACAGGAACTTAGAACCATCGAAGGCCGCATCCGCGCCGCCAAGGTGCCCGCCGACCGCCTGCAGGCCATACTCGAAGAGCAGAAGGCCAGCACCCTGCGCGACCTCATCGACCAGCAACTGCTGGTCCAGAAGGGCAAGGAACTCGAGGTCAATGTCGACGGGGAAGTCACCAAGTACCTCGCCCGCATCCAGAGCGAGAACAAGATCGCCGATCCCGACAAGTTCCAGGAGTGGATCCGCGACAACACGGGCATGTCGTATGAGGACTTCCGCAGCGACGTCCGCGACCGGATGCTCACCCAGCGCGTTATCGGCAGCGAGGTCAGCGGCAAGATCAACATCCCGCGCCCCGAAATTGAGAAATACTACAACGAGCACAAGAGCGAGTTCGTCCGCAAGGAGCGTATCTTCCTGCGTGAGATCCTCGTCAACAACGCGACCAAGGACGAAGCGGGTCTCGCCGCCGCCGAGAAGAAGGTCAAAGACCTGGTCGCCCGCGCCCGCAAGGGCGAAAAGTTCCCCGAACTGGCCCGCGACAACTCGGATTCGGCCACCGCCGCCGACGGCGGAGCCATCCCGCCGATGGAAAAGGGCGAACTCAGAGCCGACATCGAGAAGCTGGTCTGGGACCAGGCGAAGAACTACGTCTCAGACCCGGTCAAGATGGACAACGGCTTCCTGATCGTGCGCGTCGACGAACATCACAAGGAAGGGCAGGCTGCGCTGGAAGAGGTCGAGAATGAGATTCGCGACCGGCTTTACAGCCCCATCTTCGAACCGCGCATCCGCGAATACCTCACCGAACTCCGCAAGAACGCCTTCCTCGAAATCCGCGAAGGCTACACGGATGTGGGCGCCGCCAAGGGTAAAAGTACCGCCTGGAACGACCCCGCCCTGTTGCGGCCCGAGACCATCACCAAGGAAGAAGTGGCCGCCCAGGCGCGTCTGCGCCGGATGCTCTGGATGTTCCCCGTTCCGGGCACGAAAGCCAATCGGGAAGGCGTCAGCACCAGCAAGTAGCGCGCCGGACGTCAATCGCTGAAACCAAAATCGAATGAAAAGCCCCAATATCGCCGACCTCGAACCGCGCCAGCAGATCACGGGACTGTTCCTGGTGCGGTCGAAAGAGGTCCGGCAAAAGAAGACGGGCGAACCCTACCTCTCGCTCCAACTCATCGACCGCACCGGCGACATCGACGCCAAGATGTGGGACGGCGTGGCCGAAATCGTGGACTCCTTCGACCGCGACGACTTCGTGCGAATCAAAGGCGAGACGCAACTCTATCAGAATCGCCTGCAACTGACTGTTCACCGCATCTCGAAGGTCGATGATCGCGAAGTGGACATGGCCGACTTCCTGCCTGCGTCGCGCCGGGATCCGGACGAGATGATGGCCGAGTTGATGGGCTTCGTCTCCGGGATGCGAAACCCCCATCTCAAGGCGCTGATGGAGGCAATCCTCGGCGATGCCCGCGTCGCCGCGCTCTACAAGAAGGCGCCCGCCGCCAAGACGATTCACCACGCCTGGCTGGGCGGGCTGCTCGAACACGTCCTGTCGCTGGCTCGCCTGGCAAAGCTCACGGCCTCACATTACGAGAACATCGACGCGGACCTGCTCATGGCCGGCGTCATCCTCCACGACATCGGCAAGATCGACGAGTTGAATTACGAGCGCAGCTTTTCTTACTCCACCGACGGCCAGTTGCTTGGCCACATGCAGATCGCCCTGCGGCTGATCGGCGACAAAGTCGCGGCCTTGCCCAACTTCCCCCCCCGCCTGCGCAATCTGCTCGATCACCTCGTCATCAGCCACCACGGACAACTCGAGTTCGGTTCGCCGAAGCTGCCCTCCTTCCCCGAGGCGCTGCTGTTGCACCATTTGGATAACATGGATTCCAAGATGGAGGCGATGCGTTCGGCGATCGAGAAGGAACACGCCATGCCCGGCGAGTGGACCAGTTTCGTCTACGCGCTGGACCGCCAGGTCCTCGACAAGGACAAGTACCTGAATCCGCCCGCCCCGCCCACGCCGCCCGCGGCCAGGCCGGCGGCGAAACCCTCGACCGCCATGGGTGATAAGCTGAAGTCCCTCGGCAACCTCTTCGCGGAGGATGCGTCATGAAACGCGGCCGCACAGCTCGCGATATCCCGCCGCCACTCGAACTCGAGTGCCTGCGCGCACTCTGGAATCTGGGCGAGGCCAATGTCCGCGACGTTCGCGAGGCCCTGACGCCCAAGCGCCCGCTGGCCTACACCACCGTCATGACCATGCTCGACCGGTTGGCGCGCAAACAGGCCGTGTCGCGCAGGAAGGTCGGCCGCTCGTTCGTCTACACTCCGCTCATCTCGCGCGAGGACATCCGGCAACTTGCCGTTCGCGAACTTCTTGACACCCTTTTCGACGGGTCCAAGGAGACACTGGTCAATTACCTCAACGGCCGGCCCACCGCGCCCATCGCCATCGAAATCGAGACCGAAGAAGAAGACCGCCGCCTCGACGAAGCTCTGCTTTAATCCGCCTGCCAGCGCACCCCGCGCCGGCTCAGCTCTTCCATCGCCTGCGTAGCCCCGGTGAACTGCACCGCGTCGATGCCATGCCGCTTGGCGCCCTCGACGTACTCGGGCACGTCGTCGGTGAAGAAGCACTCTTCGGGCCTGCACTCCGCAGCCTGGATCGCCGCTTCATAAATCGCCGGCAGGGGTTTCATCGCCCCGACTTCATGGCTGAGCACATAGGCGTCGAAGTGATCCAGAATCCGGTACCGCTGCGCCAGTCCGCGGAAATGCATCGCGTTCGTGTTGGACAACAGGACGGTCCGGTGATTCCGCCTGATCCCCTCGACCATGGTCTCCGGAATCAACGTCCCAGGCAGGAACACCGAGAACCATATTTCCTCGAACTGCTCACGCGGCATCGACGTGCCCAGCATCGCCTGCGTGCGCCGCTCGAACTCCACTTCATCAATCGCGCCGGACTCGAATTCGTTGGCGATCCCGCTCTCCCTGAACCGCTTGCGGACCTCCTCCACGTCGAGACCCGACAGCTCGCTCATCGCCGTATAGCCGCGCATGAAGTCGAAGTCCACCAACACGCGGCCCAAATCAAAAATCACGGTCTTGATCACAAGACAATTGTAGCCGGGGGCCCTTTCGGACCGCCCGGCCACATCTCTTTTACCTGCACGCCACCACAAGCCGCGAACGCAGAGCGCGGGCCTGATCAAATCCTCCGGCCAGGAGGCCGCGAACGTAGAGAGCGGGTTCTTCCGCTTGGTTCTGGACTGAACGGCTCACTCCGTCCCAACGGAAAACCGCTCCCATGCTGCCACATGAGAAAGAGGGCGCCCCTTTCGGGACGCCCCCTCGAGTCAGCCTGGTCTGGCGCTTAGAACGCCAACCGCAGTCCGAAGCGGAACTGCCGGAACGAGGTCGCGCCGGTGATTGTGGAAAATCCGCGCAGCGGATCGGACACCGACGTATTCAGCGAACCGTCGGCGTTCAACTGCATGCTCCCTGAGCCGCCGGAAGGGTTGTTCCAACGCGCGTTATGGGCCACGTTGGTGGACTCCGCACGGAACTCCATGTTCACCTTCTCGGTGATCTTGAAGTTCTTGAACAGCGCCGGATCAAGCTGCCAGAAGCCAGGCCCGTGGAACGGCAGTTTGCCGGTCGAACCAGACTTGTAGACGCCGGTCTGCTTGAACCAGAACTGCGGATCGCGGAACGAGCTGGGCTCGAAGTAAGGCTGCTGCGGCCCTTTCTTGTCCACCTTGATGAACTCGCCGAGCTGCTCGCCGGTCTGCGTGCACCCGATGCACTGCAGTGACGAACTGCTGCCGCTGATGTAGAACGGCGTGCCCGTGTAGGCGCTGAACATGCCGTTCAGACGCCAGCCGCCAAGGACGGCGTCGGCGACTCCCGACATGGCGAACTTCTGGCCCTTGCCGAAGGGCAGTTCGTATACCCAGGCCTGGGTGTACATGAACTTGCGATCGTAGCCGGCATAGCCGTAGTTGCGGCTCAGCATCGGATCCCAGTGCCAGCCCCATAGGCTGGCCGCGCCGGTGTCGTCAGACATGTTGAGCGCCTTGCTCCAAGTGAACGCGGACTTCATGAACAGGCCCTTCGAGAAGTTCTTGTTTAGAGTCGCCTGCAACGAGTGGTAGGTCGCAAAGCCCATGCCGTCCCACATGTTGACGCCGACGGTCTTGCCATAGAGCTTTGCCAGCGGGAGATTGGCGGTGGTGGCGCCCAGGCCCGGCCCAACCGTGTTGATGTTGCGGTCAATCAGCTGGCGGATACTGGTGGTGGCGACGTAGCCCACCGAACCGACCATGTCCCCCGGCAGCTTCCGCTCAAACGTGAGGTTCCACGACTGGATGTAGCCGCGGTGTATCTCGCCGCCCCACGGGCCGCGCGGTCCCAGGCCGAGGCTGAGCGGCAGGAGGCCCTGACCCTTGCTGAGGTCGGGCAGATCGATGTCCGGGATGCCCTGATCGACCGAGTTGTACCAGCCGAAGGTGGACACCGTTGGCACCCAATTAGCGCTGAGGGTCGCCGGATATTGGCCACGCAGTGGACGGCCGAACGGAACCGCATCATACGTGATGCCATAGCCGGCGCGGATGACGTTGTTGTCGCCGATACGGTAGGCAAAACCGATGCGCGGTGCAAACAGCTTCTTCGAAACCGTTATGCCCGCGTTCCGGGGAGTGTTGCCCAGCCCGCCGAAGTAGACGATGTTGGTGGCGGGGTCCCACCGCTCGATGCCGCGGTCGCCGCGGTTCACCAGCGGGTAGTACTCGTAGCGCAAACCCAGGTTCAGCGTCAGCTGCCGGTTCACCTGCCAGCGATCGCGGAAGTAACCGGCTAACTGCCATTCGCGGGTCTTCATCTCCAGGAACTGAAGTGACTTCGTGTAGTTGCTGACTAAGCCCAGTAACGCGGAGGCGTAAGAGTTCGGAGACCCGCGCTGTGACGTGTTGAGGGTCGGGTGGTATGTGGTGCCGGCGCCAAAAGCGATGGACCCGCGCGGGTTGGCTGTCTCGGGCTGCCAGTGATTCAACTCCAGGCGGCGGGCTTCGAAGCCCCAGCGGAACTCGTGCGCGCCCTTGATCTTGCTGAAGTTGGTCTGGTAAGTATAGCCACGCTCGTGGCGCCAGGTGGGAGCCCACGTCGCAGCGATGCCGACGTAGTCGAAGCCGAAGCCTTGCACGAGTGGTGCGCCGCCGTATCGGTCGTCGCTCGAAAACTGCTTGCCGCCGTTAGTGCCCGGAATCTTCCAGACATCAAGGCCGATGTTCTTGTCCACGTTCGGAATGCCGACCGTCTGGTCCATGCGGGTGTAGCCGAACACGCCGTCCATGAAGAACGTCGGAGAGAACGTGTAGTTGTAGCCGATGGTCGGAATCTGGGTCGTCGTGTCGCCGAAACCTTCGGTTCCCAGTGCCGGACCACCCATGTCGCCGAAGATGTACTTGCCGGAAACAGGCGAGTCCATGCGGCTGTACTTGCCCCAGATCGCCAGCTTTTCACTGGCGGTGTAGTTCATCTTGAAGTCGTACATGTTGCGGTCGAGCTTGAGCACGCCCTGCGACAGATAGTTGCCGCTCAGGTTGTAGACCGGATCGGTCGGCGACTGCTGATTCGGCAGCGGAATGCTCTTGTAGATGTTCGGGAAGATCGGGTTGAACCGCGGCTTCGGAACTATGTTGCCGGCGAACGGAGTGCGCCCGGCGGCATTGGTCACGGCCGCGGTGGCCGGATCATACACGATGCCGAGCGACGTCCACTGGCTGAAATCGCCGTCGCGCATCGCCTGCGGCGCCACGGAGTAGTTGCCCGACTGGCCACTGCGCTCCATTGTCCGCTCGAAGCTGAAGAAGTAGAACAGCTTGTCCTTCTTGATCGCCCCGCCCAACGTGCCGCCACCCTGGTTGTAAATGGTCAACGGCAGCTTGTAGGTGGCGGACCGGTAGTAGGGAGCCGTATTCAGGTGCTGGTTGTTGTGGAACCAGAAACCGACGCCATGCAGATCGTTCGTGCCCGACTTGGTGGCCACCGTGATGGCGGCGCCACCGGCCATGCCCTGCTCGGCGTCAAATGAGTTCGTCGAGATGTTGACCGTCTCGATCGATTCGGCCGGCTGGACATAGGCAACGTGGTGAGGCAACCAGACGTTGATGTTCACCGCGCCGTCAGTCAGCGTGTTGTTCGTGTTCCGGGCCGTGCCGTTGACGTTGGTCGTCAGCGCCCGTCCGGGGGTGTCGACAACCGCGTTCTGGTAAGCGGCCGGAGTGGCGCCAGGCACCAGGTTGATCAGCTGCTGATAGTTCCGGTACCCATACAGCGGCATCGACGTGATCGCCTGCGAGGCCAACTCCGACCGCACGTCGGATTTGTCCGTCTGCAACGCAACCGCGCTGGCCGAGACAGTCACCTGTTCGGTCATCTGGCCGACTTCGAGTTTCGCGTCCATACGGGTGACGGTGTTGATCGTAATCTCAATGCCCGTCCTAGTCAGTGTGCGGAAACCCTGAGACGACACCTTCAAGGTGTAGCTGCCCGCCTGTAAGTTCGGGACCGTGTAACGTCCCTGGTCGTCCGCCTTGATCTCGCGCGTTGCGCCCGTGGCGGGGTTGGTTAGTGTGATTGAAGCGCCCGGAACAACCGCCCCGGTGGGATCTTCCACCGTGCCGACGATTGACCCATAAAGAACCTGAGCATTCGCTGGTGCTGAAGTCAGCAGAGCAACCAGCAGAACGGCACAGGTCAGACCAAGAAGCATTCTGGTTTTCATGTTGGTTGGTTCTCCACGCACATACACCTGCCCGCACGACGTGGGCGGACGATGATCGCATGCAGGGAACAGGCATACACACGGGCCGCGCCTGTGTTCATGGACAGACAGTCTACAGTCCTGTTGCAACTACTCCCACGCATGGTATCGGAACAACGATATCATCGCCTGATGGCTATCTCAAAGCATAAAAACATTCCATCGATTGAATTTCTGGATACCGTCGGCGTCTCAATCTTCCGTCCCCTCTTTCCATTGACAACGCCGGGCTCACCCGCTCGCGGTCCACGCCCCCCGTCCCGCGTGCCATAATGGCCTGCGATGCTGCAAACCGCTCCCCCCAAGTGGCTCTGGTTCGCCCTCCCCGCCGTGGCGATGATGCTCGGCTGGGGCCTTCGCGGCTTCATTGGCGGCGGCCCCCTTGGCGCCATGATCCCGGGCGCAATGACCGCCATCGCCCTGGCCCTCCTGCTCCGTCTTGACGACGAGCAATCCGCCCTGCTTGCCGCCTTCGGCGCGGTTGGCATCGGCTTCGGCGGCCAGATGACCTACGGCCAGACCGTCGGTCTCGCCAGGGATCCCGAGACGTTCTGGTGGGCCATCCTTGGCTTCTTCATCAAGGGGGGCGTTTGGGGTCTGCTAGGCGGGGCGGCAATGGCTACAGCCATCGAACACCGCCGCGCCGGATGGCGGAACAGGTTCGTTTGGTCGGGCTTCGGCGTGATGACCGCCGCCACATGGGCCGGATGGAAGCTGATCAATGAGCCGAAGTTCATCTACTTTTCCAATCGCCTGGACAAGCCCCGCCCCGAAATCTGGGCCGGATTGCTGCTCGGCGCCCTGGCATTCCTGCTCTGGATGGGCCGCGGCGATGCGCGCAAGCCGCTGTGGAGCTATGCGCTATGGGGAGGCGCGGGCGGCGGCATCGGGTTTGCCCTCGGCGCTTGGATCCAGGTCGCCGGCAGCGCGCGGTGGCCTGATTCGGGGGTCGACTGGTGGAAGATGATGGAGTTCGCCTTTGGCCTGCTGCTCGGCCTTGGCTACGGTACCGCCGCCTGGCTCAACCGCCGCGAGCCGGGCGAAAACCTCGGCAGGACTGGACCAAACGAACCCCTTTGGCGGGTCGTGGCCGCCGTAACGCTGCTGGTCGCCGTTGGCGTAGGCATCGAGTATTTCGCGAAGACACGCATCAACTACACCATAGCCGGAGTGATACTGCTGGCCGCCGCCCTCCGCTCCCGGATGCTCGCCTGGCAGATCGCCATCAGCGTCACTTTCTTCGCATTCGCCGTCGATCTGCTTGAAAACAGGCCCACTTATGGATGGGAGGGTTGGGTCTGCATAGTCCTGGCGACCGCCGTCGTGGCCTGGCTGACCGCCCGCTGGCGTAACCCGGGATCGCTCTTCCTGCTGCTGACCCTCACGGCCGTGGCCGACTCGCTGCTGAAGTCCTACCTGCCGCCGGTGCAGGGCGCGCCATCGCTCTCCACCCAGGCCATCTTTGTCGTCTCGGCTGCCGCCTGCGTCTGGATGGCAGGGATGTGCCGGCAGCCGGAAGGAACCTTGAAGAGAACATCATGATTTCACTTCCGGCTTAGGTCGGAATATGTTAGTTTTGCCCTAAGACCACTCGAAGAGGATCCTCCATGCCGAACTTCTCCCGCCGGGACTTTCTAAGAACGACGGCCCTCGCCGCCGGAGCCGTAGCCGCCGGCCCGCGGGCCTTTGCGGCCAAGCGCTCAGCCACCGACTGGGTGGAACTGGGCAACTCGGGCGTGAAGGTCACCCGGCTCGCCTTCGGAACCGGGACATTCGGCGGAAAGATCCAGCGCGGGCTGGGACAGCCCGAGTTCACCAGGCTGGTGAGACATGCCTACGACCGCGGCATCCGGTTTTTCGAATCCGCCGACAGCTACGCCGGGATGCACGAGATGCTGGCCGAGGCGCTGAAGGGCATCCCGCGGGACAGCTACAGGCTGATGACCAAGCTCCGCGCACGGGGAACCGAGACCCCGCAAGCCACGATCGACCGTTTCCGCAAGGAACTCAACTCGGAGTATTTCGACATCGCCCTGATCCATTGCGTCCGCACACCGGACTGGCCCGAGCAGTTCAAGCCGCTGCGCGACTCCCTCTCCGAGCTCAAGGACAAGAAGGTCATCACCGCCCACGGCGCATCGGTCCACGGACTGCTGCCGTTGCGCGCTTTCCCCGCGACCACGAACTGGCTCGATGTCGCCTTGCTGCGGGTCAACCACAACGGCACAAAGATGGACTCGCTCCGCATGACCGACTCCGACGACAAAGGGGACGTAAGCGAAGTGGTCTCCCATGCCGCCAAGGTCCGGCAACAAGGCACCGGCATCATCGGCATGAAGATCATCGGCGAAGGGGCTTTCAAGACGCCCGAAGAGCGCGACGCTTCCATTAAGTTCGTGATGAAACTCGGGACAGTTGATTCGGTCACGATCGGTTACAAGTCGACGCAGGAGATCGACGAGGCGATCGCGCGCATCAACACGCATCTGAATTCGTAAGCGCGAGCCGGAATCAGTTCAGCCGGGCGGCGAATTCGCGGGCGATGGCGTCGGCCTCGGCCCGAGGCAATCCGCGGATGCCCGCGAACCAGACATCCTTGGTGAACAGGAAGACCTCGACGCCGCCGTCCTGACCGGCGTATCCGCCGAAGTGCGCGACGAACGCTGCGCCGGCGAGACTTTTCTTGTAGTCGAACATCATCACGGCCGCCTCGGATGGGTTGGAGGCCTTGATCAGAAACAGTTCGAACTCCTTGCCGCCCTGCTTGTAACGGGCGATGTTGCCGCCGGTGAGGAACTTCTTCCCATGGAGCGGATCAGCCTGCTGGACCACTTCAACCAGTCCGCCCGTCGGGAATCGCCGGTCCTCGGGCGCAGGTTTCGCGCGCGGTTTGGGTGCGGGTAACGCGGCTTTTTTGCTGCTGTCGTCCTTGGTTGAGGGCGAGCCGCAACCGGTGGACAGGGCGGCGGCGGTGATGATTGTGAAAAGGGTTCGCACGTCCAAATCGTATCACCAGCAACCCGGTTGAAGATCAATGGGATCGAAGAGCATTCCTGCTCTGAAAGGCATGGCCAGGGCCATCGCTGTCAAAATTGGCGGCCGGAACGCGATCTGTCGAACATGCGGACTGGAACCCGCCCTCTTCGTTCGCGGCCTCATATTAGGGATGGAGTGGGCGGCCACTCCCAAAAGGAACGAGGCCCGGAGATTTTGGGGTCTCAGGGCCTCTGTCAGAGGGGCTATGTGAGAGTCTGGGTACCCTCACGGGATGCATGAAGTCGATGACGACTTATTGAGTTGATCCCATTATGCCTTGCAGACCTGAATGTCTGCAACAAGTTTTTTCATGATTCTTTCTTAACCTTGGAGTCCAGAACGGCGAACGCCATCCTGGGTCTCGCCGCCGAGGCCTGAGGGTCGGAAACGGATATCAAATCCGGGAGAGGTACGGTGTCAAACCAACTGGCAAGACGGAAGCCAGTTCAGGCGCCTCCTGTGGGTAGTCAGAACCGGATCCGTCGCAAAGTGCAGCGGCACGTAACGGTGAACTGCTGCCGGATCCTGGCGCACCGCGGGTTTGGCCAGGCCGTACCGTCGGTGAGTTTCTGGAAACGCGACAGAG
>CAZLDN010000021.1:0-55124 GCA_964558355.1 uncultured Candidatus Solibacter sp. | reverse complement strand
CTGAAAATGGCCATTTTCAGGGCTTGTTGCGGCCGGCAACGGCCATGTGGAACTCTGTCGAAAATGCGGTTTGGAACCCGCTCTCTTCGTTCGCGGCCTACGCGAGGGGGAAGTCATCTGGAGATTAGGGAAAGCGGGCTGAATCCCTTCGCAGGCTGAAGGCCTGCCCCACCGGAGGATCGATCATTCTTCCTTGTCTTTGGCGATGGGGGCGTAGGCGGCGCTGACGGCGCGGACGTAATCGGCGGGCGAAAGCAGAATTTGAAGACCCCGGCGGCCGGCGGAGACGGAGATGGTCTCGTAGAGTTGGGCATATTCGTCGATGTAGACGGGGACCTGTTTCCTGGCGCCGAAGGCAGTGACGCCGCCGCGGATATAGCCCGTGAGGGGTTCGACTTCCTTGAGCGGAACGGTGTCGGCTTTGCGGTCGCCTGAGGCTTTGGCGAGAGCCTTTAGGTCGAGCGCAGCGCCGCCGGGGATGACGGCGAACATGACGCCGGTGCGGTCGCCCCGGGCGACGAGGGTTTTGAAGGTGCGGTCGAGAGGGAAGTTGATCTTGGCGGCGACGGATTCAGCGGAGAGGTCATCGGGGTCGACTTCGTAATCGCGCAACTCGAATGCGATGCCGAGCGATTCGAGCAGGCGGACGGCATTGGTTTTTGTTGACGCCATCACCCGTCATGATACGTTGGCGCGGACTAAACTGATAAGTCGAGGGAGAACCCGGATGAATATCGAGAAAGCCGTCATCACGGCCGCCGGTCCGGCACAACGGACACTGCCGCTTCAACACCTGATCGACCGTGACGGGCAGGAGCGGACGGTGCTGGCGATCCTGATTGAAGAGACGGCCAAGGCGGGGATGAAGGAAGTGGCGGTGGTGGTGCATCCGGGCGACGAGGCGGCATGCGCCACCGCGGCGGAAGGCACGCCGGTGAAGCTGCATTTCATTCCGCAGACCGGCGGCGCGGGCTATGCGCGGGCAGTGTGGTCGGCAAGAGAGTTTACAGGGAAGGATCCGTTCCTGCACCTGGTGGGCGACCACCTGTATGTCGGCGATGAACCGGGGGCGTGCGCGGCGAGGTTGACGGAGATCGCGGGACGCGAGAGGTGCGCAGTGTCGGCTGTGCAGGCGACACATGAAAGCCTGTTGCCGAACTACGGAGCGGTGGGCGGGCAGCCGCTCGCCGGTCACACGGACTTGTATGCGATCGAGAGGGTGATCGAGAAGCCGACGCCGACGCTGGCTGAGCGGAGCCTGGTCGTGGCGGGACTGCGTACGGGGCAGTACTTGTGTTTCTTCGGCATGCACGTGCTGACGCCGTCGGTTATGACGATTCTGGACGAGATGCTGGGAGAGAACCGGAGTCCGGCGCCGTCCTTCTCGTCGGCGCTTGAAACGCTGGCTGCGCGGGAGCGATACCTGGCTTTGCATATGGATGCGCGGCGCTACGACCTGGGGGCGAGTTATGGCCTGTTCACGGCGCAGGCGGCGCTGGCATTGAATGGGCGGGACCGCGACGAGGTTTTGACGCGGTTGGTGCAGTTGCTGTCAGCGAACCCGGCGCGGAAGGTCAGGCTGTGAGGGATCGTCTGATCGGGATCATCACGTCGGATGACGAGGCGGTCCGGAACACTCCGCTCGACGTGGCGATTGAAGGGATGAGCGCCGGCGGGCTGCTGGAGACATGCGGGCGGCTGGACGGATTCCGGCGCGAGACGGGGAACCTGTACCACCGGGTGCGGGCGTTGTTCTTCCTGTCATCGATTCACCGCTACGCGCTGCCGGCGTGCGGGACGATTCCGGCGTTCGGGCATATTCCGTTCCGGGCATATGCGCAGTTGCTTGAACGGCGGTTCGAGGAGTCGATTTCGATTCTGCTCGATTCGGTGAAGACGGATGGGCCGAGCGAAGCGGTGTCGAGCGCGCTGGCGGCAGCCTATCGCGGGTTGGCGTTTCAGACGCTGGCGGACCAGGTGCGCCGGAGTGTCCGATCCATCGCAGGCAACCAGTGGATGTTCCGCTGCGGCCATTCAGCGGACTATCCGCTGCGATTGCGGCCGGAGTTGCTGGCGCAAGAGGGCGGGCGGTTTCCGATCCTGCGCGAGACGACGCCGGTGCGGATGGATCTGTCACATAGCGCGTGGAGCGACATCTTTTTCCTCGGGATGGACTATCCCGAGGGTGCGCGGGTGTTGAACATCTCGATCGACCTGGCGATCAGCGGCAGGAGCGAGCCGAAGCCGCCGGTAGAGGCGCACCTGAGGGTGATCGACCGGCCAGTGCTGCGGCTGGTGAGCGTGGACCTGAATGCGCAAGTGGAATTGAGCGCGATTCCCGAAGTGTTCGATTTTGCGCGCGACTACCTGGGGTTATTGAAGGCGGCAGTGATCGCATCGGGCATCGTTCCGCCTGGAATGGAAGGCGCGGCGACGCCCCTGGCGGCGCTACTCGAGCGATTGACGGGACGGCCGGGCCACGGCATCGAGATCGTCAGCAAGGTGAACGACATCCCGAAGGGGTCGCGGCTGGCGGTGTCGACGAACCTGCTGGCGTGCCTGATTTCGGCGTGCATGAGGGCGACGAGTCAGGTGACGAGTCTGACGGGGTCGATGGACGAAGGGGACCGGCGGCTGGTGGCCGCGCGGGCGATTCTGGGCGAATGGTTGGGCGGATCGGGCGGAGGGTGGCAGGATTCGGGCGGGGTGTGGCCGGGGATGAAGTTGATTCGCGGCGTGCAGGCGGAGGCGGGCGATCCGGAGCATGGCGTGAGCCGGGGTTGCCTGTTGCCGCGGCATGAGTTGTTGGGCGAGGACCGCGCGCCGGAACTGGCGGGCCGGTTGCTGCAGGATTCGCTGGTGCTGGTGCATGGCGGGATGGCACAGGATGTGGGTCCGATTCTGGAGATGGTCACGGAGAAATACCTGCTGCGATCGGCGAAAGAGTGGAAGGCGCGGGGCGAGGCCGTCGGAATTCTGGACGACGTGCTGGACCGGTTGTCGAAGGCTGACATTCGGGGCCTGGGCCGGCTGACGCAGCGCAACTTCGATTCGCCGATTCAGACGATCATTCCCTGGGCCGGGAATCACTACACGCAGTTGCTGATCGACCGCGCGAAGGCGGAGTTCGGCGATCAGTTCTGGGGATTCTGGATGCTGGGCGGCATGGCGGGCGGCGGCATGGGATTCCTGTTCGATCCCGAAGTGAAGCCGGCGGCGCAGGAGCGGATGCAAACGATTCTGAGCGAGACGAAGCGGGCGCTGGAGGGCGGCGTACCGTTTGCGATGGAGCCGGTGGTCTACGATTTCAGGATCAACCCGAGAGGGAGCTGGTCGGAGTTGTCTGGGGCGGGCGACGGGCTGATGCCGCCGCACTATTACGTGCTGACGGCTCCGGCGTTGTTGAGAAGAGAATCGCGGAACCTGACGCCGGCGCAGCGGGCCGATCTCGAACAGTTTGGCGTACGCAGCCGCGGCGGCGGCGAGTGGGGCGTGGCGGGGTCATCGTTGATCGATCATCTGCTGCCGGAGGCGGCCCATGCACGGACCGTTTCGGGGACGTTGGACGAGTTACTGGAAGCGCACGGTTTCGACCGGCTGCAGCATGAGCAGATCCGTGCGGATATGAAGTCGGGCCGGATCGGATTGGCGCAGAACCGGTTGCCGGCAACGGCCCGGATCACCAACGTCGATCCGGGTGAATTGCCCGACGTTTCGGGCGTCCACAGGCGATTCGCCGATATTGGGCAGGGTGCATTGCACGAGGGATCAGTGGCCGCGGTGAGCCTTGCAGGCGGCGCGGGGAGCCGCTGGACGCGCGGCGCGGGCGTAGTGAAGGCACTGAACCCGTTCTGCAAAATGGGCGGGCGGCACCGCTCGTTTGTCGAGATCCACCTGGCCAAGAGCCGCAGAGCATCGCGCGCTTATCCTCTGGCGATCCCGCATCTGTTCACAACGAGTTACATGACGCATGGCCCGTTCGAGGGCACGCTGGCGCGCGAAAACAGATACGGGTATGAGGGACCGCTGCATTTGTCGCCGGGCCGGAGCGTGGGTTTGCGATTCGTTCCGATGGCGCGCGATCTGAGGTTCGCATGGGAAGAGACGCCGCAGCAGGTCTTGGATGTTCAAAAGCAGAAAGTGCTGGAAAGCCTGCGGTCCGGGTTGATTCAGTGGGCGCTGGCATCGGGCGAAGGATCGGATTACCGCGACAACCTGCCGCTGCAGTGCCTGCATCCGACGGGACACTGGTTTGAGTTGCCCAACATGCTGCGTAACGGCGTGCTCACCAAACTACTGGCCGAGCGGCCGTTGCTGAAGACCCTGCTGTTACATAACATCGACACGCTGGGCGCGGATGTCGACGCCGGGTTGTTGGGATTCCACATGGATTCGGGCGCGGCGATGACGGTTGAGGTGATTCCGCGGCTGCTCGACGACCGCGGCGGCGGACTGGCGCGCGTCGATGGCCGGATCCGGCTCGTGGAGGGACTGGCGCTGCCGGATGAGGAACTCGAGTTCAACCTGTCGTTCTACAACACGGGCACGATGTGGATCGACATAGACAGGATGCTGGCCGTCTTCGGCTTGACGCGGGCCGGATTGGGCGACATGGGGGCGGTGGACGCGGCGGTGCGCAGAGTGGCGGCGCGGATGCCGACGTATGTGACGATCAAGGACGTCAAGAAGCGCTGGGGGCGCGGACAGGAAGACATCTTCCCGGTAGCGCAGTTTGAAAAACTCTGGGGCGACATGACGGCGCTGCCGGAGCTGGATTGCCGGTATGTGTCGGTGCCGCGGCGGCGCGGGCAGCAGTTGAAGGATGTAGCGCAGCTTGACGGGTGGGTGCGGGACGGGTCGGCCGGCTATGTCGAGTCGTTGTGCGAGTGGCGTTGAAGCGAAACCGCTACTTCTCTTTCTGAGCGACCAAACGAACCGTGGGCGAACGGCCATCGGCGGTGGTGGACCATTCGGCCTGGATGGTTTTGTCTTCGTAGCGCAGGACTCGGAGTTTGCCAAAGGCGCGGAGGAGTTCGTTGGTCTTGTAGCCATCATGCCCGGGCATGGTGCGGGCGTCGAGGTGGGGCCCTTCGACGATGAGGATGCCGCCGGGCTTGAGCATATTGACGATCTTGGCCGCGTTCTTCGTGGCGACGTGGCTGACGTACATGCAGAGGATGACGTCGTAGCGGGCGCGGTAGGGCGGGATATCCTCGAAGCGGGCGACATTTGCTTCGATGGTTGCGCCGACCTTGGCGGCCTCGGCCTGCGCCTGTTTGATGGCTTCACGCGAGACGTCGATGCCCGTGACTTTCCAGCCCTTGCGGGCGAGGTAGACGGCATTGCGGCCGTTGCCCATGCCGATGTCGAGAGCCAGTCCCGGTGTCAGGTTGGCCGTGGTTTCAAGGACAAGCGTGGACGGGCTGACGGGCACCTTGACGGCGCCGCCCTGGTAGATTTCATCCCAGCGCGCGCCGGATTGCTGCGACTGGGCGGTCAATGGGATGAGCAGGGACAGGACGAGGATTGGCAGCAGGGGCAGGGTCTTCATGGGATGTGTCCTCAGGATTGGGGCTTGACGCCGGTGAGCCAGTAGTGCAGATCGTTGACCTCGACGGTGGCTGTGATGGTCATGCCCTCTTTCAGTTTGGCGTACTCTTCGGGTGAGGGCACGGGAAACTCCATGGTCATGGCTTCCATCCAGCCTTCGATGTTCTCGTGCTTGATCACGGCGACGCGCGTATCGGGTTTGAGCCGGAGGACTTCGCCTTTCATGGCGTAGCGCTTCTGGGCTTCGCCGTAATCGAAGCCCGCTTCTTTCTTGGAGGCGCATGCGGCGAGGAGAGTGGCAACAGTCAGAATGGCTCGGCGCGTCATCGTGGTACTCCTTGTCACTTGTAGGCCGGGACGCCGGTCACGCGCTCGCCGATGACGAGCGTATGAATATGGTCGGTCCCTTCGTATGTTTTCACACTTTCGAGGTTGCACATGTGGCGCATCATCGGGTAGTCGTCGATGATGCCGTTGGTGCCGAGGAGGTCGCGGGCGGCGCGGGCGACATCGAGGGCCATGGCGACGTTGCAGCCCTTAAGCATGGAGATGTGGGCGGGTTCGAGTTTGCCGGCGTCCTTGAGATGGGCGCAGTGCAGGGCGAGCAACTGGCCCTTGGAGATTTCGGAGATCATCCAGGCGAGTTTGGCCTGGACGAGTTGGTGGGAGGCGATGGGGCGGTTGTCGAACTGTTTGCGGTCGATGGAATACTGGCGGGCGGATTCGTAGCAGTCCATCGCGGCGCCAAGCACGCCCCAGCCGATGCTGTAGCGGGCCTGGGAGAGGCACATGAGGGCGGCTTTGAGGCCCTTGGCGGCGGGCAGGACGTTTTCGACGGGGATGCGGCAATCCGAGAACATGAGCGACGAGGTGACCGACGCGCGCATGGAGAGCTTGCCGTGGATGTCCGATGTCGTGTAGCCGGGGGTCCCTTTCTCGACGAGGAACCCGCGGAAACCTTCGTCGGTCCTGGCCCAGACGACGGCGAGGTCCGCGACGCTGCCGTTGGTGATCCAGGTCTTTTCGCCATTGAGGACCCAGGATGAGCCGTCGAGTTTGGCCGTGGTGGTCATGCCGCCGGGGTTGGATCCGAACCCAGGTTCAGTGAGTCCGAAGCAACCGATTGCCTCGCCCGATTGCAGGCGGGGGAGCCACTTGTCTTTCTGCTCGTCCGTGCCGAAGGTGTGGATGGGGTACATAACAAGCGCGCCCTGGACGCTGACGAAGCTGCGCAGGCCGGAGTCGCCGCGTTCGATCTCCTGCATGACGAGGCCGTACTCGACGTTCGAGAGTTCGGCGCAGTCGTAGCCTGTCAAGTTTGCGCCAAGGAAGCCGAGTTCGCCCATCTGGCGGATGAGATGAGAGGGGAAGCGGCCTTCGTTGAAGCAGTCCTTAATGATGGGGGAGACGTTCTCGTCGACGAACTGGCGGGCGGTTTGGCGGACGAGCAGTTCCTCCTCGTTGAGCATGGAGTCGATATTGAGGTAGTCAACGCCGCGGAAGGTGGGCATACCTTTCCATGTTAGTCCGTGCGGGTGGTGGTGGCGAACCTGGCGGGGCGTGCGGGCGGGATGGGATCGATAGCGGGCAAGTTCGGAGAATTGTGGAGGGAAGCGCCAATGGGCTGACGGTTTGGCGAGCCGTTGGCCCTCATGCCAGACTCGAGGCTAAGCCCTTGGCGTCAGCCGGTCCGCCATCGTCCGCTTGGCGGCGGGTCGATCTCCGCGCGCCTAGCGGATCAAACCGCTCAGCGGCGAGCTGGCCGACGCATAGAGTTTCTTCTCCATGCGCCCCGCCTCGAACGCCTGGCGGCCGGCGTCAACGCCGTTCTTCATCGCCGTGGCCATCTTCACCGAATCCTTGGCCGCGGCGATGGCCGTATTCAGCAGCAACCCGTCAAAGCCCAGTTCCATCGCGATGCATGCATCCGACGCCGTACCCACGCCTGCATCCACGATCAACGGAACCTCGGTGATCTGTTCACGGAGGATCTGAAGGGCGGCGATATTCTGGACGCCCAAGCCAGACCCGATCGGCGCCGCCAACGGCATCACAGCCGCCGCGCCTGCATCGATCAGCCGCTTGGCGGTGATCAGGTCGTCGTTGGTGTAGGGCAACACGACGAAGCCTTCCTTGGCCAGAATCTTTGTCGCTTCCACCAGGCCGAAGACGTCCGGGAACAGCGTCTTTTCGTCGCCGATCACTTCGAGTTTCACCCAGTTCGACAGGCCCAACTCACGGGCCAGCATGGCAGTACGCACCGCGTCGTCGACGTTGTAGCAGCCGGCCGTGTTGGGAAGAAGGAAATACCTGTCGCGGTCGATGTAGTCGAGCATCGACTCTTTCGTCTTGTCGGTCAGGTTCACCCGCCGCACCGCGACCGTCACCACCTCGGCGCCCGAGGCCTCGTGACAGCGCTGCATCTCCTCGAACGTACGGTACTTGCCCGTACCAATCATCAACCGGGAACGAAACGTCCGCCCGGCGATCGTGAGCTGTTCAGACATACTTCCATTGTAGGCGCGGGCGGAACCCAAGATCCGGACGCCAATAACCTAATTGGCGCAGGAGGAGTCGCGGCGCTCCTTGATGTTGGCCGAGAATGCCGTCTTGCGAAGGATGACGCCCATCGCTTCCGGAATCGACACCAGCAACTGGCGGAAGAACTCCAGTTCGACGGCGTCGATCCGAGCGGCTTGACGGCTCATTAGTACTTCAATTCGGAACCAAACATCGAGTGCGGGATCAGATAAACGGCGAACGTGCCGATAGCGGCCAAGCCGATCAGCCACGGCGATTTGCGCCAGGCGGCGAAGGCCCAGAAAAGCCAGGCGACGGCCGTCTTGTTGTCGGTCAGGTCCGTTCCATACGGCCACCCGGTCCAGAGGGCGCCGAATGCGTGTAGCTGGACGATTGGACCGAGGATCATGCCGCCAATGGTGAGAAGAATGAATGCCGGCCAGAGCAGACTCGTGGACGGCGACGGGCGGAACAGTTCGAGTCCGGCGCGCGCCGACACGAGCATGGCGGCGAACATGGCGACGATGTGCGGGTAGAGTATCCACACCGGGACATCGCCTTTGAACCGGACGACGACCGGACTTCCGCCAAGAGTCACGCGTTCTCCGTCTTTCCGCAGAATGACCCTGTAGGCGAGTTTGCCAGCCGGCGGCTGATGCGGGAGACTCGCGGCCAACCCGGGGCCGCGGCGCTGCATTTCAACGTAGGTCCAGGGGTCTTCAGTCTTGTTTCGCTTCCAGGCCAGCGTGCCCGAGATCGAATCGGCAGCCTCGACGCTGACCTCCGCATCGCCCGATCCATGGGTGCGGATGAGCTTATATTTCACATCGACGCCGCCAACCTTGGCCGCGCCGCGCGCCGGGTAACTGGGCCCGGTCGCCCGCTGGTAGATGGCTGAGGCCAGCGTGATGACAACAGCCAGAAGCCAAAGGACCCAGGATCTCCTCATGGCACGCTGAGGAAACGGAAGCCCGCACCTTCCATCGCAGTTCGGTCGAGCGAGCTTCGGCCATCCACCACGACCCGGTTCCTCATTCGCGCGCCCAGGACATCCCAGTCGAGTTGCAGGTAATCGGCCCATTCAGTCACAAGGATGACTGCGTCGGCGTCTTCGATGGACGCTTCGGGCGTGGCCGCGATGATGACTTCGAGGTCGGGGTGTTCCTTGGTGAAGGCGGCGGCGGCGACCGGGTCGTGTGCAACGACGGTAGCGCCATGCTGGATGAGGCGGCGGGCGATATCAATGGCGGGAGCTTCCCGCAAATCGTCAGTGTCGGGCTTGAATGCCAAGCCGAGCAAGGCGATGCGCCGGCCCTTGAGGATCTTCAACTCGCCGAGCAGTTTCTCGACGACGCGGACCCGTTGCCGCTTGTTGACGTCGCGTGCAGCCGAAACGATTGGCATGGCCAGGCCGTACTCGCCCGCGGTGGCAATCAGTGCGGCAGTGTCCTTGCCGAAACACGATCCGCCCCATCCGAGGCCGGCCTGAAGGAATCGCGGCCCAATGCGCGTATCGAGTCCAATGCCGCGTCCCACCTCGCGGACATCCGCGCCGACGCGTTCAGCCAGGTTGCCGATTTCGTTGATGAAGCTGATCTTAAGGGCCAGGAAGGCGTTGGCGGCGTACTTGATCAACTCCGCCGAGGCCAGGTCGGTTGCCACCAGGGGGACACTGGTCATGCCCGCGGGCCGGGGCAGGAATCCGGGTTCCGGGAAAGTCTGTTCGAGAAGCGGCTGGTAGAGTTGCCGGAGAACGTCAAGAGCCTTTGGGTTGTCGCCGCCGATCACCACGCGATCCGGGTAGAGCGAATCGGCCAAGGCCGTGCCTTCGCGTAGAAACTCCGGATTCGACGCCACGGCAAATCGCCCGTCGGCCCTTGTGCCGTTCTTTTTCTCATAGGCGGTGCGGATCAGGGACTCGACCCAATTGCCGGAACCGATGGGCACGGTGCTCTTGTTCACGACGACGGTGAAATCGCCGTCGAGGCACTGTCCAACCTGCTCGCTGGCAGCCCTGAGATAACGCAGGTCGGGGGAGCCGTCCGGCGAAGGCGGCGTACCGACGGCGATGATCACCACATCGGCGTGCGGCACGGCTTCGAGGTAGTTGCCAGTGAACCGCATCCGGCTCTTGGATAGAGACAACAACTCCTCAAGTCCGGGCTCATAAATGGGGATTTTTCCGGCCAGAAGAGATGCGACTTTCGCCTCATTTGTGTCGAGACAGACAACATCATGGCCCAACCAGGCGAAGCACACACCAGTGGTCAGGCCAACATAACCTGTTCCGAGGATTGCAACTCTCATAGTGAAGGTCTTTTCAGGGTATCAGCCTTTGATACCCCTCATCGGCCGAAGACGGGCCACGCTTCGCCAACCCCGCTCGGCACAGCGTCTCAATGGCATTGCCGGCGTCCCTGCAGGCTTCAGGCGTCTTCTCGACCCGGCCGGCGCGGGCGCTCCTGGGAACCCAGTGCCGGACTTAGCCAATGGAGCTTTCTCTTACTGCACGACAATGGGGCGGCGCTCATGCGGAGGACCGCCCCATTCTGAACTGTCCGGGAGTTTACTTCAGACCCAGAATCCGGCGGTTGCGCTTTGCATCGGTCGCCGCGCCGGCGAAGTCGTCGAAGGCCTTTGACGGAACGTCAATCAGGTGCGCTTCGATAAACGGCGCGCCTTCGGTCGCGCCCTGGACGGAGTCCTTATAGCAGCACTCCCATTCCAGGACGGCCCACGACGAGTAGCCCGCCGCGGTGAGCCGGGTGAAGACCTGGCCGAAATCGACATCGCCGTCGCCCAGGGACCGGAACCGGCCTGCACGATCCTTCCAGCCCATGTAGCCGCTGTAAACGCCCTGTTTGGCCGAGGGCCGGAACTCGGCATCCTTCACATGAAAAGCCCTGATTCTCGAACCGTACTCGTCGATGAAACCGACATAATCCAGGCACTGCAAGATGAAGTGCGAGGGGTCATAATTGATGGCCACGCGCGGGTGGTTGCCGGTCACTTCGAGAAAACGCTCGAAAGTCGCGCCGTCATAAAGATCCTCGCCCGGATGCAGCTCATAGGCGATGTCGACACCGGTCTGATCGGCGTAGTCGAGGATCGGTTTCCAGCGCCTGGCGAGTTCGGCGAATCCCTCCTCCACCAACCCATCGGGCCGCTGCGGCCACGGATAAAGGAACGGCCAGAGCAATGCTCCGGAGAACGACGGAGTCACGGTCAGGCCCAGGTTTCGGCTCGCCTTGATGACATACTTCATTTGCTGCGTCGCCCACTTCGAGCGCGCTTTCGGGTCGCCGTGAAGTTCCTTTGGGGCGAAGACGTCGAATACCTCGTCGTAGGCCGGATGCGACGCCACTAACTGCCCCAGGAGATGCGATGCCAGTTCGGTGATGACCAACCCGTTGGTCTGGCCCTTCAGGTCGTCGCAATAGGTTTTCGATTCGGCGGCTTTCTTGACGTCCATGATGCGGCCATCCCAGGCCGGCAGTTGCACGCCCAGGTAGCCGAGCGAACTGACCCACTCGGTGATGTTCGGAAGATTGTTGTAGGGTTCCTGATCGCCCATGAACTGGGCGAGAAAGATGGCCGGTCCCTTGATCTGCGGCATATTAACTCCTCTAGGTTGGTCCTGCGATGCGGACTGATCGTCTGATAACAGACTGCTCCACAATCGTATGCCAACTGGCGTGTCCCTGGCTAACATCGAAACAGACCGCTTGTCGCCGTATTGGTTTGGTGCGCACCATGAGTACGACGAATCATCATGTCCAGGACTCAGAAGTGGTCAATTGGGATCGCGGCCGTCACAGGCGGCTTGCTGTTGGCCCTCTTCGCCACCGGTTGGTGGATTTCCCGGCGGATCGACCCATTCGTCCGTGAAAAGACTCGCGCCTATCTCGAACGCCGGTTTGAAAGCCGCGTCGAACTCCGGAGCATGTTGGTTTCCTTGCCGTTGAAGTCCCCGTTGAGCATGCTGCTGAACCGGGGCCGCGGCGCCAAGGTTCATGTTCGGATACATGACCTGGCGCTGCATCATCTTACAGGCCTTGACCGTCCGCCGCTGTTCCGCGTGGCCAGCGTCCGGGCGGAGGTGGACCTTGAGTCAATGTGGGGGGCCACGACTCTGGTCGGACCGGTTGAATTGGATGGGCTGGAAATCACTATCCCGCCCAAAGGGGAACGCCCACGTTTCGGACAAAAGGATGGAGGCGAGACTGCATCGGCGATCCCCGCCCAGGACAAGCCCAAACCGCCGCAGGTGCTGATTGATGGTATCCGGGCCGACGGCGCCCGGCTCACGATTTTGCCCAGAGATTCCTCCAAAGCACCCCTGGTCTTTGACATCCAACGACTCCTCATGAACTCAGCCGGACCCGGCGTTCCCCTGCGCTACACCGCCACCCTCACCAACGCCAAACCGCCCGGGCAGGTCCAATCCATTGGTTCGTTTGGTCCATGGGACGCTGCCGAACCCTCCGACACTCCCCTTTCTGGGGGCTACGACTTCAGGAATGCCGATCTGGGCGTCTTCAAGGGGATCGCCGGCACACTGACATCGAAGGGCAAATTCAAAGGGAGGCTGTCGGAATTCGAGGTGGACGGCGAGACCCAGACGCCAAACTTCAGACTGAAGTCGTCGGGGAACCCGGTACCGCTCACGACCCGATTTCACGCCCTGGTCGATGGGACCAATGGCAACACCCTGCTGCAGCCCCTTGACGCAACCCTCGGCTCATCCGAATTTCAAGTTCGGGGGGGTGTCGTCCGGAACGCCGACGAGAAAGGCAAGACAGTCGATTTGGATGTCCGCCTCGTCCGTGGCTCGATCGAGGACCTGCTGCGTCTCGCGATGAAGGACAAGAAGCCGTTCTTGCGCGGAAATGTCGCGCTGAAGATGAAGTTCATCCTGCCCCCGGGACGCGGCGAAATCGCAGACCGCCTGAATATCGCCGGCAAGTTCTCGCTGGACGACGCGCACTTCACAACGCCAGCCATACGGGGCAAACTCGATGAACTCAGCCGCCGCGGGCAAGGCCAGCCGAAGAATCTGGAGATCTCAGAGGTTCCGGCGCGCCTGGCGGGCGATTTTCGACTCGCCAATGGGAAGATCAATTTCCCGCGCGTTGGCTTCTCCCTGCCTGGAGCGATCGTGGCACTCAAAGGGATCTACGACTTCAATACCGAGATGCTGGATTTTCACGGCTCGCTGAAACTGGAAGCAACAGTCTCGCAGACCCAGAGCGGCTGGAAGAGGTGGGCGCTGAAACCCGCCGACCGGTTCTTTTCGAAACAGGGCGCAGGTACATATTTGCCGATCGCCATCACGGGTCCGTCATCGTCGCCCGTGTTCGGCCGCGACCGCTGACGCCCCGGACGCCGATGCTACTTCAGGTACTCAAACAGCGACCGCCTTGGCGCCGACGCCTTCACCTGGAGGGCCGCCTGCTGCTGGAACGAAGCCAACTGGAGTTCGAGGATCGACGCCGTGGCGTCGGCGTCCTCCAATTCGGAACGTTCCGCGCTCAGCCGCAGCTTCAAGGTCTCGCCCGTGGAAATGCCGTCGGCCACCTGGCTTTGAGCGTTGCCATAGAACATCAACGCCGAGTTCAGGTGCGCCGAGATTCCCGCCAGGGGGGCTAGAGCGGACTGAATCGCCTGGTCGTCGTCGGCCAGGAGGGCTTGGCGCAGAGTCTCGATCGACCGCATTGCGTTCTTTGCCGGATCGGCGTTGTCGAAAATGTCATTCGCGGTCATGGCGACCTGGAACTGGACCCCGGTCGGGTGCATCGCCTTCCGTGTCGTCGCCGTACCCAGGTAAGCGCCCCATGGAGGCGTCTGTGTATCGAAATCCACGGCATATGCGTGGCTCTGGTCCGAGTCGCCCGAGAAGACAAATCGCCCGTCGGCTTCCGTGTTGGCCAATCCCGTGAAGCGCTCTATGATCGATTTCAGTTCGTCCGCGATGCCCTCCCTCGTCAAGGTCGTGTTGGTGCCGCTGGCTGCGGTCATGCCCAGCGACCGCACCCGGTCGAAGAGTTTGACTGCGCTTTGCAGCGCCGACTCGGAGGCGTCGACTTCTGTTTTCGTTCGCGTCAGGTTAGTCTGCGTCTGTTCGATGCGTCCGAGTTCGGCGCGCACTTGAAGCAAAGCGCTGATCGAGTCGGGGTCATCGGAGGGCGTCGAGACTCGCTTGCCTGTGCTCACTTCGCGCTGCGCGCGGGCGACGCGCAGATTGATAAGCCTGAGCGCGTCAAGATACCGGTCATTCGAGGCGTCAACTGAGCGGGTCATGAATGGTCTCCATGGGGCTTATCGGATCATGTCGAGCGCGACTTGGGTCATTTCGTCCAGGGTCATCACCATCTTGGCCGCCGCTTCATAAGCGCGCTGGAATTCGAGCAGCGCGATCGCTTCCTCGTCCAGGTTGACCTTGGAGATGTCATCGCGAAGTTGCCGGGCCTGAATCGACAGCGAGGACTGGATCCGCATGTTGTCCGTGGCAGCTCTCAGATCCTGTCCAGCGCGGGAGGCGATGGCGCCATAGAACTGAGTAAACGTCCCTCCATCGATCACGTTCGCATCGGCCAGCGCCGCCAGAGCCGCGGCATTGCCGTTGCCGCCGGGCGCGCCGGCGCTGGCCGCCGCAATCTGGTCGGCCGTCAACGCGGTCACTGTTATGGTGCGCGCGGCTCCCAGCGCGGCGTCGTAAGAAAACAAGCCGATTGTGGGCGTGTTGCCGTCGCGGTCCAGGCCCGCGGCCAGTTGGGCGTTGACCGTGTCGGCCACTGTCGAAGCCAGCCTGTCAAACTCGGCCATGTAGCCCGGAATCGTCTCGTTGTAGAGTTGGCTCAGCGCCGCGATCCGGCCCGAGCTCATGTTGGGCAGGATGTCGTTGCCCTGTTGGTCGAGCAACCGGGCCGGCGAGCCGCCTGTGTCAGCGTTGAGAGCGTACATCCGCTCACCGAGCAGGACCGGAGTCTGGCCGCCTGCATATATATTGACGCTGCCGTCGGCCGAGCGCAGCATCGTGAAGTCCATCGACTCGGAGAGATCTTCAAGCAGCGTATTCAACTGCGCATTCAACCCCGCATCATCCTGCGCGCGATAGTCCTGCTTGAACTGCTGGTTGATCTGCTGGATCTGTTCGAGCGTCGAGTTGATCTTCGAAGTCTCGCTGTTCAGCGCCCGGCTTGCGTCGGCCAGAGCGGAGCTGAGGCCGGCTGAGGCCTGCTGAAGCGAGCTCGCCAGCCCCCCGGCGCGTTGCAGCACGACCTGACGCGCCGAACTGTCGTTGGGCGCCACTGACAGTGCTGAAAAGGCCTGGAATAGTTCCTGCAGGGCTCCGCCGACGCCGGCTCCGTCGCTGACGTCAAAGACCGGCTCCAGGCGCGAGAGCTGAGATGAGAGTTCGTCGGCTTGGCCCCAACCGTTCAACGATCGCCGAACGCTCTGTTCGGCGTAATCGCTTCGGAGGTCCAGCGTCCCGCCGCTGGAGACACCCCCGGCCAACCCTGTGTCGACATCCGCTCTCTGCGCGATCAGGATTTGACGCTGCCGGGCATAACCGGGTGTATTGACGTTCGTGACATTGCCTTGGACCACCGTGATGCCGCGCTCGAAGACACGCATCGAGGCGGCGGAATTGCGAAGCGATACAAACAGGCTGCCCATGGTAATAAGTGCGTCTCCTTTTTCCTCAGCCTCTTGTCCCGTCTACCCAGCCGCTTGCCCCACCGGCCTCTAGCGCGTCCCGGTGGCCTCATGCGGGCCCCAATAGGCGATTGCCGGGCCTTGGGATGCATGATGGTGGCCTAGACTGGCCATGAGCGCACCGGCCAGAACCGGCCGGCGGCTTGAAAACCGGGAACCTCGACGAGCGACGTCCCGCTCAGCCGCTGGCGTCGCAGCGGCTCCCACATCCAACCCCGGCGGGCAATCCAATCTCGGCGCCATCCGGGCCGTAGGCCGTGGTCCGGGAGGCGGCGATTCTCGCCCATCCGGCGTGGAACTCCGCCGCCGCAGACATCAATGCGCCTACCCTTGATAGTCCCAGCCTAAGCCTTATCAATTGCTCCGCGGCCCCGGCCCTGTCCTTGTCAGCCAACAAGCGCGCCTCGGCCTGGAATTCGCAACAGGCCCTCATCGCTGTCTCCAAGTGCGTTACCGCTTCGAAGAACCGGCCTGCCGATCCCAGCCGAACGAGCCGTTCAGCGTCCGAGACGGCCCTTTGCGCCCGTGCCAGAGGCGCAGTTTCTCTCCGTTCAAGATCGTTCATTTGCGCCGCTGCTTTCGCCTCCTCGCCGATGGCCCCTCGCCCGAGGCGCCCTCCGTCCCATCGCGGCCCCTACTGGGGCCCGCTGGACGGTTTGGTCTCGATCGAATCCTCAATCAACCGGTCTGCGATCGCCTCTGAATCCGGAGCGTATTTGCCCCCGGCCACCAGTTTTGCCAGTTGATCCAGACGGGCTTGGGTGGCAGCCGAGTCCGGTTCAAGGGACTGGACAGTTTCCGCCAGACTGGAGAGCTGCACCTGGTCGCTCTGCCCCGTGGCGCCGGATCGCGAAGCCGCGGTACGCTGCGACGCTTTTTCGGCCTGTTCGGCCGCCTGCGTCCGTTCAAGTCCGGCCGCGCTTGCCGAAGATAGGTTCTTGTCGTCGATTCTCATAGTCGTCCTGCTCGTCCGTCCGAATGCGGAGGGACAAAGCCTCACCCAGATTATCGACCGGCCCGCTGCTGAGTCTTAGTGAAAATGTAGGGAAATGCCGCCAAGACAGCATTTTCCTGCGAAAACGGGCAACTCTGAGGTGCTACTCTCTGCCAAGTGGAATAGCCTTGGGGGGAGCGGAGAGGTACCCCTCCCCGGACTTATCCGAGAGAAAAGAAACGAACCAGGGCGCTCGGAGTCTCGCGCTGCGAGATCTTCCGGGCAGGGGCATCAGCGGCGGTGTCTTCGAGAGAGCGAAGAATGGGGTCAGGGTCGCAACCGATCGCGGCGGTGTACTGCCTGATATAACTTCTCGTGAACACACCACCCGGGAGGTCCTGAAATCGACCTTCCTCTATGGCGGTGAGGAATCCCGTACTTATCTTAGTGGCGTCGGAGATCTGTTGAAGCGTCACACCGGCCGCTTCACGCAGACAGACGAGGTCGGCGCCCTCGCGCGGCGGGAATCGCCTGGGGGTGGCAGCCAAGATACTCTGTCCCTCCTAATCTGTCGCCCGTTTACGGGCTCCTACCGGCCGAGCTTATCACACATGCAGTCGCCGCTGCGCCAAGGCAGTTGCTTTAGACGCGGGTGGAAAAACGGCTTATCTTCGCCAACCCTCGGGTGGACGGCGCCTCAGGTTTGGATCGTCCGGGCCGCAACCCGGTCTTACGTCACCGGCCTAGTCTTCCTTGTCCGTTCAATATCCTGAAGCAGTTGGCGAGCAATCTTTTCCGCAACATCGGCGCTGGCGGAGCGGAACTTGGCTCCTTGGCTCTCCTGCGTGGTGGACCAGATCACGTCGCCGCCGCGGTTGACCAAACGAACTGACGCCGAAGCCTCGTGCTTGCGTTCCTGGACCCGCATGTTCTCGTTCTCCCCAACCGAGCCTTGCAAGCCGATCGACTCCCGTCCCGACCGGGAGTAAGACGAACCGCGGCCGAGCGAGAGCCCGGCGCGGGCGGTGATGGAGTCTCCAGACTGGAAGACATCGGTAAACACCAAGTCCTCCCCGGATCCGCGCAGAACGGCGTCGGCGCGGTCCGGGCTTTCCGTCAAGACGAAGACCCTGAGTTTCTGCATGCTGGCGATAATCATGTCGCGGAGTTGCGCGGCCGACTCCCCGCCGCCGAATTTTTCAACATAGACCCGCGTTACCGAGGGCAGCTGCATCTCAAGGGCTTCCGGCTCGCTTGCGCTTGCCGGCGCAGCGAGCATTAAGAGGGCCAAACTGTAGGGGTTCATCCTTTTCCTGCTCTTCGAGCTTCCTCATCCTGGAAGGTGATTTTCCTTCCGCTTCTTGCCTCAAGTGACACTAAGACGGTGCGGACAGCTTTCTTGTCCACACGAAGCACAAGAGCCTCCGACCGGCCATCTTCCCCTTCAAATCCAATGCTGACGAAGTGCGCGCGCTTCTTGCTGAGCACGAACAACGGTGAGAGCAGAAACGCTTCGAGAACCCGCCGGTCCACCTTCTGGCCGTATTCGATCTGGTGAATACGGTCGAACGGGATCCGGATGGTAGCGTTCTTCGTCTTGAAAATGAATGAGATAGGGTCGGTTGTGAGGATCGTGCCGCCGGTATTTGGAGCGAGCGTTGGAAGCGTTCCGCCAAGGTACTCGGCTTCAAAGCCGAATCCCCCGGCGATGACGCATCCACATGCGATGACAAGCATCAAAGAGATGGGGATGTGCCGCATGGACTCACGCCTACCGGTCTGGTACGTCTATGACTACATCGTAAGTGAGACTCTGTGGAAAACAAGAGGAAATTCAAGAATTAAATGTCTTTTAATATCAAAGCCCGCGTGCCGATAACGAATAGGGGGAGCTGCCGTCTGGCGGCCCTCCTCCTTCTTCTTCTCGTTTTCGTCCTGCCTTCGCCTTGCGGCCAAGGCAATTGCGGCCCCGAGGCACCTCCGAATCCCATCCAGCGGCTGGCCGGCGCCGACTCTCAGACACTGCGCGAGGCTACGGCTCTGATCAACGAAGCCGAGTCAAATCTGGCACTTACACGCATGGGTTACCAACCTGGGCGAGAGCCTACTCGCGCAGCGGCGTTGCGTCGCTGGGCCGCGTGGGTGGCATTGGAGGTGGCCGATACTCTGGGAGTATTCCCTGGGTGATAATGGAATAGCCCAAAGGAATAGTAATGGACTATTACTCAGAATCGCCGCAAGCAGAACGCGTCCCTGTTCCGGATGATCAGCCGCCGGGAGTGATCATCAGCCCCGGCACGCGGCTGCAGGACAGGATCCCGCCCGGGCAGAGCCGGACCCGGAAGTGGCCCGTTCTGGACGCGGCTGGCGCGCCGCCGATCGATCTGTCGAAGTGGCGGCTGGAGATGCATGGTCTGGTGGAGCGGGAGGTTTCGCTGGATTGGCAGGCGTTCGCACAATTGCCCACGGTTGAGGTCTTTGCCGACTTCCACTGCGTGACGCGCTGGTCGCGGTTGGGCAATCTCTGGACCGGCGTCAGGACACGTGATCTGGTTGAGCTGTGCGGTTTGAAGTCCGAGGCCAAGTTCGTGTTGGCGCACGGCTACGACTACGGCTGGACGACGAACATTCCGATGGAGATGTTCCTGGCCGAGGATGCGCTTGTGGCGACGCATCACGATGGACTGGCGTTGACCAGCGAGCACGGCGGGCCGGCGCGACTGATCGTCCCGCAACTTTACGCCTGGAAAAGCGCCAAGTGGCTCGGAGGCCTCGAGTTTCTGGACCGGGACCGGGCCGGGTTCTGGGAGCGGAACGGCTATCATATGAATGGAGATCCGTGGAAGGAGGAACGGTTTGGGGCCTGGGGCTGAAGCGGGAAAGGGCGATGAACGGAAGTGGCGGCGGCGGTCTTGGATCGGCGGCTTGGGTTTGGGTTTGGCGGGCGTCGGGGCAGGATTGGCCTACCGGGTGTCTCCATTCTTTTGGAATCAATACTTTGAGGAGTTGGGCCGCAATGTTGAGCCGGCCCCAAAGACTCTCTCCGTCCACAACTGGAGTGATCGTGGCCTGCATGCCGGCTGGTTGGGCCACTCGACCATCCTGCTGCGTATCGATGGGTTCACGATTCTGACCGATCCGGTGTTCAGCACGAGGATCGGCTTGAGCCTGGGGCCGTTGACGCTCGGTTTGAAACGCCTGGTGGAACCGGCGTTGAAGCTGAAAGACCTGCCCCAGATCGATCTTGTCCTCCTATCGCACGCGCATATGGATCATTTCGACCTGCCGAGCCTGAGGGCGATCGAAGCGAGACGGCCCCAAGTCATCACGGCTCGCAACACCTCGGACCTGCTGAATGTTGGGGGCTACGCGGGAGTGAAAGAGATCGGTTGGGGCGAGAAGGCAAACATCGGTCCGGCGACTATCGAGGGGATCAGGGTGAACCATTGGGGCGCTAGAATGCGGACCGACACCTGGCGCGGCTATAACGGTTATGTCATTCGCAGCGGACGCTGGAAGGTCCTCTTCGCCGGCGATACGGCCTGGACTGAAGATTTCAGGGCGGTCTCAGGGGCGCACCTGGCGCTGATGCCAGTAGGCGCCTACAACCCCTGGATCCGGGCCCACTGTTCGCCGGAGCAGGCCTGGACGATGGCCAACCACGCCAGGGCCGACTTCGTGGCTCCGGTGCATCACCGGACGTTTCAACTCAGCCGCGAACCAGTTGGCGAGCCGGTGGAGCGTCTGCTTGCCGCCGCGGGGGGCAGATCAGACAGGGTTGGTTGGCAGGGGATCGGCGAACAGTTCAGTCTGAGCTGAGTCTGACTGACCGCTCCGTTGAAAGTCGCGCCCGGCTGATCGATCATTCGAGGGTTCGGTCCGGAACCCGCTCTCTTCGTTCGCGGCCTCATGCTTTGGGGCGCTGCGGCGCGACTTTCATCGCCATCGGCGGCCCGCAGGGCCATGGGGACTCCCTCGAAAATCATGCCTGGTTGCCCGGTTGGGGACGGGCTGAAGCGCTTCGCAGGCTGAAGCCCGCCCCACCGTATTCGCGGGTCGGCGGCCCATGGGCACTCAGAGCGGCAGGATCTCCTCGCGGTCCGGATCGTAGCGCAGCCGCCGTTTCTGGACGTAGCTGATATTGCCAAGGTGCGACGCCGCGGCGGAGCGGTGGCCGATGTAGACGTCGCCGTTGGGGCGCTTGCGCGTGCGGCAGCAATCGAGGAAGTTCTCCACGTGGTCGATGGTCTGCTCACGCGGACTTTGCACGATGATGGGTTGCGCACCGCGGCCCGCGGGAGTGAATTCGTAGCGGCCACGGGTGATCCAGAGCTTGCCCTCCGTGCCGCAGATTTCGACGCCCGCGCCGGTGATGCCGGGCGCGAGAGTCCCTTCGAAGGTCGCCGTCCAACCCGCCGGGTATTCGAGCAGCACGTTGACGGTGTCAGGCGCGGTTCGGCCGTCTTTGTAGTGGTACACGCCGCCGGCGGCGACACCGGAGATGGGGTTGTCCTCGCCTAGCAGCATGTGGACGACATCGATCCAGTGTGTAAAAAGATCGGTCACCTGGCCGCCGCCGAAATCGAGATAAGCGCGGAAGTTCCAATACTGCTGCGGATCGTAGTCGCGCCACTTCACGGGTCCGAGGAAGCGCGCCCAATCCAGGTTCGATGGCAGCGTGGCCATGCGCGGCGGGGCCTTCATCAGGTGTGCGCCATTGCCGTGCCACCAAGTGCGGGCGAGCGTGACCTTGCCGAGCTTGCCGGCCTTGACGATCTCCTCGCGCGCCTGGATGTAGTGCTGGCCGGAACGTTGCTGCATGCCGACCTGACAGACACGCTCGTTGATACGCGCGGCCTTGACGATGCGCGGACCTTCCTCGATAGTCAGCGTCAGCGGCTTTTCGACATAGACGTCCTTGCCGGCGTTCAGCGCGTCGATGGCCACCTGAGTATGCCAGTGGTCGGGCGTGGCGATGAGGACAGCGTCGACTTCCTTGGATTCGAGAAGCTTTCGATGGTCGCCGAAACCCTTTGCGCCGGGTGCGGCGGTCTGCGCCTGGTCGATTCGTTCGCTGAAGACGTCGCAGACGGCGGTGACGTTGACCTGATCGGTCTTAATGAACGTCCCCATAACGCCGCGTCCACGTCCGCCCGCGCCGATGAGTCCGAGGTTGATCTTGTCATTCGCGCCAAGGATCTTCGCGTAGGAGGAGGCCGTCCAGGCAAGCGCCGCCTGGGAGGAGCGTCTGAGCAAATCGCGCCGGTTCATGGCGGCAATTCTATCACCGCTGCGGCGGGTCTATCCGCCGAAGGCCAGGGCGAGTTCGACAAACGTACGGACGGGCAGGCCTGACGGTCCCTTGGCCAGATAGGGTTTGCCTTCTTCGAGCCATGCCGTGCCGGCGATATCGAGGTGCGCCCAGGGCTTGGACTCGGCGAAGGCTTCGAGAAACTTGGCCGCGGTAACTGCCCCGCCCCAACGCCCGCCGATGTTGGGCAGGTCTGCCGAGGGCGATTTCAAATAGTCGTTGTACTCTTCGTCGAGCGGCATGGGCCAGAGGCTTTCGCCAGCGGACTTCGAGGCGGCGATGAGACGGTCTTTCAACTCATTGTTGTTCGTGAACAGGCCAGCGTGGATGTGGCCGAGGGCGACAACGATCGCGCCGGTGAGCGTGGCGGCATCGACGACATGGGTCGCGCCGCAGTTGCGGATGGCGTAGGTGAGCGCGTCAGCCAGGATGAGGCGGCCTTCGGCATCGGTATTGAGGACTTCGACGGTCTTGCCGCTCAGGGTCCGGACGATGTCGCCGGGCCGCTGGGCGTTGTTCGAAAGCATGTTTTCGACGCAGGGGGCGAAAGCCGAGACGCGAACGGCGGGCTTCAACTGGGCGATGGCGATCATCGCGCCCATCACCGACGCCGCGCCGGCCATGTCGTACTTCATCTTCTCCATGCCGTCGGCGGGCTTAATGGAGACGCCGCCGGTGTCGAACGTGACACCCTTGCCGACCAGGGCAAGATGGACCGTTTCGTCCGACGCCTTCTCGGGAATGTATTCGATGTGGATGAGACAGGGCGGCTGAATCGAGCCCTGGGCGACTCCGAGCAGCGCGCCGCAGCCGAGCTGCTTCAACCGCGGTTCGTCGAGGATGTCGAGTTTCAAGCCATGTTCGGCGGCAAGTGACCGGGCGTGCTCGGCCAACTTGGGCGGCGTCATCAGGTTCGACGGCTCGTTCACAAGATTGCGCGTGAAGTTCTGCGCACCGGCGACGATAAGGCCTTTCCTGAACGCTGCGTCGATCTCAGGCGTGATCCCGGGGACGCCGACGAGGACCGTGTCGATGTGCTTTTCGCGCAGCTTCTCGTCGGTCTTGAGGCGGTCGGTTTCGAAGTCGGCCAGCAGCGCGCCCTCGACGACGGCTTCGACCATGGCGGACAGGAGAAGTGGCCCGTCGAGACAGAACGCCACCTGACGGAACTTGAGCGGCTTGAGCGTGCGGATGGCCGTGCCGGCGATCCTGCGGGCAAGATCCGCAGTCAGCTTCTCGCGTTCGCCCGCACCGACCAGCAGCAGCCGCCGTGCGGCGAATCCGGCGGGACGGTGGATCAGCAGGGTTTCGAGCGGCTTCGGGTCGAATTCACCCGACGTGCGAGCTTCAGAAACGAGCGACGCTACATCGCCGGTCAGCGCCGGGACGGTTGAACCGTCGGCAAAGCACACGGCGACGAGACAATCGGCCTCGATCAGGGGTGCGGCGGTGGTGGTGAGTTTGAGTTCCACTTCATCAATCCAGGGATCTGGTGTTGCGGGCGCGCATGGCTCTTTGCGCTTCGAGGTTCTGTTCGCGTTCGGCGATGGCGTCGCGCTTATCGTGGGTCTTCTTGCCCTTGCAGAGACCAAGTTCGCACTTCAGCCAGCCGTTCTTGAGATACATCTTGAGCGGGATAAGCGTGAGACCCTTTTCGACGGTCTTGCCGGTGAGCTTGCGGATCTCGGCCTTTCGCATCAGGAGCTTGCGTTTCTTGGTGGGTTCGTGGTTCCAGATGTTGCCATGCGAGTATGGCGAGAAGTGGGCGTTTTTGAGCCAGACTTCGCCTTTGTCGAGTTCGGCGTAGGCGTCGCGGAGCTGGACCTTGCCCTCGCGCGCCGACTTGATTTCAGTGCCGGTCAGGACGATTCCAGTCTCGAAGCGGTCGAGGACAAAGTACTCATGGAAAGCCTTCCGGTTCTCCGAGACCATCTTCGAGCCGCCGTCTTTTTTGTCTCCGCTCATGGGAATCCGACCTCGATCTCCACGCCTGGACGCCTTCCATCGTCAGGGATTAAGAGTGAGCTGCCGCCCGAAGGGGCAAGCCACTCATGTTGAGTGTAGCACGCATGATACGCAACAGTCACTCTAAAGCATTGATCTGGAACAGGTTAACACTCGGATTCATCCTTGTTTCGCTGACCTTTTCCGTGGTCCTGGCGGGCAACCGCAAAGGCGACAAGTTCCTTGAGGAAGGCCGCAAGGCCGAAGGGGCCAAAAAGTGGGACGAAGCGCTGGAAATCTATGAAAAGGCGCTGCAGCAGGATCCGATGGACTCGACCTATCAGATGTCGGTCCACCGGGTGCGGTTCCAGGCCGGTCAACTTCATGTAGACCGGGGCCAGAAACTGCGCAAGGAAGGCAAGCTGGAGGAGGCGCTGGGGGAGTTCAGGCAGGCGTTCGCAATCGACCCGGCGTCGTCAATCGCCGAGACCGAGATGCGCCGAACCTACCAGATGATCCAGCGCGAGAAGGACAAGAAAGAGGGCAAAGCGGAATCCAGCCCCGAGGACCGCGGCCTGACTCCGGCCCAGACGGCGCGTAAAGAGGCCGAGGAGCGGGCGGCGTCGATGACCGCCGCGCCCGAACTTCGGCCACTGTCAGCCAATGTGACCAACCTCAAAATGGCCAATCAGACGGTCAAAGTACTCTACGAGACGCTGGGCAAGCTGACCGGCGTCAATGTCCTTTTCGACAGCGATTTCGTCGAGCCCACCAAGAAGTTCTCGCTTGACCTGACGAACTCGACGCTGGAGCAGGCGCTTGACTACGTCGCAATCCTCAGCAAGACTTTCTGGAAGCCGCTCTCGGACAATGCCATCTTCGTCACAAAGGACGATGTCACCAAGCGGCGCGACTACGAGGAGCACATCACGCGGGTCTTCTACCTTCAGAACATCACGAGCGCCCAGGAATTGCAGGAAGCGATGACGGCGATGAGGGCGGTGACCGATATCCGCAAGATGTTCCCGTTCAACTCGCAGAGCGCGCTGGTGGTGCGAGGGACGGCGGCTCAGATCGCTCTGGCCGAGAAAGTGCTGATGGACATCGACAAGCCCAAGCCTGAAGTGGTCGTCGATGTCCTGGTGATGGAGGCCAGCCGCAGCCGGTCAAGGGAATGGGCGCTGACGCCGGTGATGGGAGGCGGGGCCGGGTTGTCGTTTCCGGTGACGCCCGCGACCGGTAGCGCGACATTGCCGTTGAACCAATTGAATACGATCCGCAGCAGCGACTGGACGGTCACCTTGCCGGGCGCGCAGTTGACCGCCATTCTATCGAGAGGCTTCGCCAAGGTGCTGCAGGCGCCGCAGGTGCGCGCGACCGACGGGCAGAAGGCGTCGTTGCGGTTGGGCGACCGTTACCCGTACGCCACGGGGTCGTTTCAATCCAGCCTCGGCGTTGGCGGTGCAGGGGTTAGCCCCCTGGTCTCGACGCAATTCAGTTTCGCGGATGTGGGCGTGAATGTCGATATCACGCCGCGCATCCACGGCTCGGAAGAAGTGTCGATGCAGATCGAATTGGAGATCTCGTCGATCAAGGAACGTATCAATATCGGCGGCCTTGAGCAGCCGGTGATCGGCCAGCGCAAGGTGTCACATATCATCCGCGTGAAGGAAGGCGAAGCGACCATGATCGGCGGCCTGATGCAGTCCTCGGAGCGGTTGACGCGAACCGGCATACCGGGATTGATGCACATCCCCGTGATCGGGCGCTGGCTCTCTTCCGACAAGGTCGAGTCCAATGATGCAGACCTGCTGGTGGTTCTGATTCCGCATATCGTCCGCGCGCCGGAGATTACGCCGGAGAACCTGAGGGGCGTCGCCACGGGGACGGAGACGATCTGGAGGGTTAACTACCAACCCAAGCAAGGAGCCGTAGTTCAATCCGGACCGGTTCAGCCGGCGCAAGCGAAACCGGAACCGCAGCCGGTCGAGCCGCAGCCCGCCGCGCCGCCTGCCGCCAACTTCCCGCCAACCCCCGCAGGCCCGGCGGCCGAGCCTCCTCCCGCGCCAAGCGCGGAGCCTGCGCCGGCGATTCCAGGTCTGCCGCCCGGAATTCCAGGGCTGGCGCGCCCTGGAGGCGCGCCAAGTGGTGATGATGTCGCGCAGCCGCGGGTGGTGTTTTCGGCGTCCACCGTCCAGCCGGCGCTGAATTCGCTGGTCACGGTGAACGTCAACGTCGAGACCATACAGGATCTGTTCGCGGCGCCGATGAAGCTCGCCTACGACGGCAAAGTGCTGAAGTTGATCGACGTCAAACGCGGGGCGTTTCTTGCCCAGGACGGCCAGCAAGTGACCTTCGAAAAGTCCATCGTGGACGATCCGGGAAGCGCCATCGTGGCGTTGAACCGGGTGGCCGGAGCGGGCGGAGTATCGGGGTCAGGCACACTGGTGACGCTATTGTTCCAGGCGGTGGGCCGTGGTGCGACAACCATCTCGTTCTCGGATCTCACGCTACGGGATGGCAAGCTGCAGACCATCGCCGTGACGCCAGCCCCGGTCTCCGTGACCGTGAAATGACGGTATGCGCAGGTCGAGACAACACGGGTTCACGCTGGTCGAGCTGATCGTCGCCTTCACGATCCTGACGCTGCTCGCGGCGCTTTCGGTACCGCTGGCGCGGTACAAAGTCAGGCGGGAGCACGAGCGCGAACTGCGTTATGCGCTGCGCGAAGTCCGCTCGGCGATAGACCGTTACAAGGACGCCTGCGACCAGGGCGTGCTGGGGCCACCGAAGATCGGGACCGACTGTTATCCCGAGAACATCGAACTGCTGGTCGAGGGGATCAAGATGGCGAGCGACGCCACGGGCAAGAAGATCCGCTTCCTCCGCCGCATTCCGCGCGACCCGTTCACCAACCAGCGCGAATGGGGCATGAGGTCGATGCAGGACGATCCGCAGTCGATCGCCTGGGGTGGCCAGAACGTCTTCGACGTCTTCTCAAAGACCATGGAAAGGGCCGGAGATGGCACTCCCTACTCGGACTGGTAAATCGCGATTCGGCTTCACCATGATCGAGCTGATGATCGTCATGGCGGTGATCAGCATTCTGGTCGCCATCGCCGTGCCGATGTATCAGAAGTCGATCGTCCGCGCCAAGGAGAGCGTGCTGCGGCAGAACCTGTTTTCGTTGCGCACGGTGATCGACGAATACACCTACGACAAGGCCAAGGCGCCGCAGTCGCTGCAGGATCTCGTTTCGGCCGGCTACCTGCGCCAGGTTCCCATTGACCCGATGACGGGCCAGGCCGACTGGACCATCGAGATGGAAGACGCCGTCACGTCTGTCAATCAGACGGAACCGGGCATCTACGACGTCAAATCGAAGTCGGATAAGACGACTCTCGAAGGCGGGACCTACGCCGAGTGGTGATCCCTACTTGCGGCGTAATCCCTCGGGCACTCGCGTGCTGTCGTGCGGCTGCGCGGTGAAACTCCACTCCAGGGGAACCGTGGCCGGCGGGTAGCATTGCTTGTCGTCGCAGGCCTGATAGCGAAACTCGCCTTTAACCGCCGCCTTGCCGTCCAGCGCGGCCGCCAGCAGCGGCTTCTGTTGGACGAATGTCACGTCCTGGCTGATCCTGAACGTCCCCTCATAAACGGGAACCGTCTCCTTGATCGCTTTAAGGTGCAGCGTCCTCGAACGGGGGAACTCCGCTTCGTGGAGGGATGCCAGCGCCTCGCTCTTCTCCACGTTTAGCCCGATCGGGATGTAACTGCCTCCGACACCGGGCGCATAGACATGCATCTTCCTGGGTAAGGAAATTTCGACCAGCAGAGCCGTTCTTGACCCGCCTCGGACTGAGGTGTCCGCGGACCTCCATCGCAGCGTCAGGTGCTTTGTCTTCGCCTCCCGCCAACCATCCCGCGAATCCGGCGAGATCGACAGCAGGACGGTCCCGGCAGTGTAGCGCTCCTTGTAGTCCTTCTCGAAGTACCGCGCCTTCACCGTGCCGTCCGGCGCGATCAGATAGCTGGCCGGCCAGGGAACTCCATAAGACGGAGTCCCCTTGGGAACGGTCTCGTTCAGCAGTCCGAACGCCTTGATGATCGTTGAGTCCGGGTCGGACAACATGGGATAGTTGATCTTCACCCTCCCGGCGAAGTGGGCAAGAATCTCCGGGCTGTCGTAAGTGAGAGCCGCGACGTGAATGCCTTGACGGGCGAATTCAGCCTGATTTTCTTCCAGCTCGACCAGCTGGGTCTTGCACCACGGTCACCAGTCCGCCGACCGGACGAAAAGGAGGTAAAGCCCCTTGGGGCCTGTGAGCGTCGTGAGGCTCTGCACCTTTCCTGTTTGGTCGTGCGCCTCGAATGGCGGAATCTTTGCACCCACGTCCGGGCCGGGATCCTGCTGAGCGGAGAGCGGCAAGGAGACCGCAGCCAGTGAGAGGATCGTCAAGAGTGTTCCCAGTTTCATCGTTACGGTTAGGATACCTTACTAAGATGACAAGTCGTGACCTCCCTGTGGCCTCACCTGATTCAGCGGCAGTCCGCGCCGCGGCTCCAGGGCAGATGTTGGGCTATGACACATACTCCGTCCGCATGTGGGGGTGGAAGGCGCCGCGCCATCTGGAGTTCGCCGCATCGCGGAAATTGGATGCGATCCAGATTTCGTTGCGGGGCGATTTTGAATCGCTTGAACCGGAGTGAACTGGAGGGGCTGAGGTGCTTTCGCCAATCGAGATCCGCGAGTTTCCCGCGCGATGGGCGCTTCTAGCGGCGGCCACCACCATGGATGGTCTGGGGGACGCCCTGGCTGAACTCTTCCCCAAGCTGTGCGCGGATGCCGTAACGCAGGGCGCGTGCGTTGTCGGCAAGCCGTTCACGCGGTATGGCGAGTCGCAGGCTGACGCGACGATTGAAATCGAAGTCTGTCTGCCCATCGCCGCGCCGATCGCGACGACTGAAGAGGCAGGGTGCGTTCACCTGGAGGCCTGCCGCGCTGCCGCCATCACACACTTCGGTCCTTATGACAGCCTGTGCGACGCCCATTTTGCGTTGGGCGAATTTGTCCGCCAGAACCAACTGGAGACGGCGGGGATGTGCTGGGAAGAGTATGTGACCGATCCAGGCGCCGAAGCCGATTCGTCGCAGTGGGAGACACTGGTCTGCTGGCCGGTGAAGGAGCGCAGATCTAGTCCCGCTCGTCGATGAGTTCCTGGAGGGCGGCGCCGAGTTTGAGGTCGGGGAGATGGCCCATGTGCTGGAACCGGCGCGTACCGTTGCGGCCGATCAGGACGAGCGTGGGCGTGCCCTGCATGGAGTAGCGCGAAAAGGTCTCCGGCTGCCAGTCCGTGCCATCCGCGTCCAGTGCGACGGGGAAGCGAATGCCCTGTTGCAGCAGGAACGACTCCAGCGCCGCCCTGTCCGACCGCGACGACGATTCGAACGGGCAGTGCAAGCCAATGACCGCCACATCGTCGCGCGAGAACGTCGCCCAAACCTCTTTCGCCTGCGGCAGCGAGAGTTGCAGACAGCCCTGGCATTTCTGCTGGAAGGCGTAGAGGGCGACGGCACGGCCCTTCAGTTTGTCGAGGCTGAGCGGTTCTACAGTATTCAACCAGCCGCTGGCCGCAATCTCTGGCGCCGGCATCTCTCGCTTTTGAGCCACGTCCCATCTTATGCTGGGAATCCGGAGGGATTGAATGAGACTACGCACCGCCATGCTCCTGTTTGCCGCCATCGCGCCCGCCGCGGCCCAGGAACTTCTGAACTCGGTTCTCTGGATGCAGGGATCCATCGAATATCGCGCCTCGGCGGCGCAAACGTACCGCTCAGCGGAGCAGGCGCTTGTCCGCGCCCTGGCCACGCCCAATTGGACCGCCGCCCTTGAACAGGCAGGCGACTTCTCTGCAAAGCCCGCCGCCGTCGTGCTCGATTTGGACGAGACAGTACTCGACAACTCGCCTTATCAAGCGCGGACCATCGTCGATGGGCAACCGTTCGAGAGCAAGACCTGGGCCGCCTGGGTGGCCGAAGCCAAGGCGGGACTCATTCCCGGCGCGGCCGACTTCCTGAACTTCGCCGCCATGAATGGCGTCCGCCGCATCTACATCAGCAATCGGGTCTGCGCGGCCGGTCAGAAGGACGATCCGACGGCGGCGGTTCTCTCACGCTCCGGGCTGCTGAACCGTACGGACATGCTGCTCTGCAAGACGTCGGACGCCGATTCGTCGGACAAGTCGGCCCGGCGTTACATGGCCACGGCGGGACATCGGGTGGTCCTGCTGATCGGCGACGACATCGGCGATTTCTTTACCGTCGCCCGCGACGCCAAGGCGCGCGACGAAGCCCTGGTGCGTTATGAGCGTTGGTTCGGGGACCGCTGGTTCATCCTGCCCAATCCGTCCTATGGCTCCTGGGAGCGCCTCTACGCGGACACGGAAGCGAAGAAGAAAGCTCTCCGGGTCGACCGGTAGCGATGAGTCCGGAACTGAGCCGCTCCCTCGAAAATGCGGGGAGGAACCCGCTCTCTACGTTCGCGGCCTGCGCGAGTAGGGAGTGGGCAGGATTAATCGACGGTATGCATTTTCATCAACTTAGGCGCCCTCAATGGGGCCATGTGGACTCCCTAAACCACGTTGCGGAGACCGGTAATGTCTGCTTCCGAAGCTGATTCGCCCTACTGGGGGCTGACCCGTGACGAGGTGCGCCGCTTCAAGGCGATGCGGTCACCGGAGGGGATCCAGAGGTTTGTCGATGAAGAGATCCTTTACGACCTGGAACCGGATGGTCCGCGCTGCCGGTCACCGCGGTTGACGCTTGTTGATGGGGTGGCGCACTGCATGGGAGGAGCGCTACTGGCGGCGGCGGCTTTGCGGGTCCTTGGCCACCCGCCGCTGCTATTGGATTTCGAATCGGTGCGCGACGACGATCATGTGCTGGCGCTGTTCCGGTCGAAGGTGGGCGGCTGGGGCGCGGTTGCCAAGTCGAACTACGCCGGGTTGCGGTACCGGGAGCCGGTCTACCGCACGTTGCGCGAACTGGCGATGAGTTACTTCGACCACTACTACAATGAGGCCGGCGAACGGACATTGCGGGCATTTTCAACGCGGCCGGTCCAGCTAAAGAGATTCGATTCAATCGGTTGGATGACCAGCCAGGATCCGCTGTGGGCCATTCCGGAGTACCTCGGTAAGATTGCCCATACAAGTCTGCTTTCGCCATCCGCGGAGCGCCGGCTGACTCTCCTTGATGCGCGTTGCTACGCGGCCGGCAAGACCGGGATGCGGTGATGCTATCCTGACCACAGATCCCTCTAAACTATTCAGCTTCGGCATCCGTCTAAGATCCAGGTGGCCATTATCCAGATGAATATGATCCGTGCATCCCTGATTCTCTCCGTTTCGCTTATTCCCGCAGCGGCTCAGGCTCCCGCGAGCCAGCCGCCGAAAGCGCCCGAGGGGGTGGAAGAGGCGCTTCGCAGCCGGGCCGACGAATTTTACCAGTTGCAGATCGACGGGAAGTTCCGCGCCTCGGAGAAGCTCGTCTGCGAGTCCAGTCAGGAGTCGTATTACCTTGCGGAGAAGAGGCGCTGGTTGAGCAAGGAGCTTGTGCGGGTCGCCTTCGACGAGGGGTTCAAGAGCGCGAAGGTGTTCATCACCTTAAGCACCGAGGCGATGATGCCCTTGGGGGTCATCCGGCTGAAGTCCTTGGTGCCGACGGACTGGAAGCTGGAGGAGGGCGGATGGTGTTTTCAGATGCCGTCATCGCGGGAGGGGGAGAGGCAAACGCCATTCGGCAAAATGTCGTCGGCCCCGGCGCCGGCCCAGGGCGGGCCAGTTGCCCAGCCTGCCGCTCCGAATGTGGACGTTGGGTTTGTCATGAGCGCCGTGGGGGTAAACCGGAAAGAGCTGCGCGTAAAGGGGTACGAGGCTTCGAGCGATCAGGTGGAGTTGGTAAACAGACTGGCTGGCGCGGTTGAACTCCAGATCGGCGCCCCAAAGATGCCGGGCTTGGAAGTTGGACTGTCCGCCACGCGGCTTGGCCGTAACGAGAAGGCTCAGGTCAAGGTCACCTACACGCCCCCCGACCGCTCGCCCAAGCCACCCTGCAAGATCTCCATCCGCGTCATCCCCACCGGGCAGACACTGGACCTGACCTTGAGCTTCGACGTTTCCGCGGGGACCGCCGGGAAGCTGCCGGGTGGCGCGCTGCCGAAGCAAGACGACTGACGCCGGGTTTGGCGATTGGCTTGCACCAGCACCGGCAGGAGCAGGCAAGCCTTGACCACAACCGCCACCAGTCAATCGTCACTCGGCGCATTCCTCGAAGAGGCGCAGAGCCGTTCCGCTAATTCCACGGAGGAGAGCCAGTCGTCCTCTTTTCAAGCACATATGGAGGAAGCGGCAGAGGCAGCGGAGATCCTTGTTAGCGGAGACGCGACCACTCTGGAGAGCCCGGCCAGTTCCGGGGAAAGCTCCATTTCGGAACCGTCCAGCGGACAGGAGTCTCAAAATGGCACTGTTGCGCAGACCATCTCAATTGCAAGCCCTGCGAGTGTGACCTCGGCGGCGAGCGCATCGAGTGCAACCAATCCATACGCTACTCCACTCGAGGATCAGTCCATCGCGGCGGTACGGCAGGCGATGGTGGATGAGGGGCTCGATCCCGATTCGGTGAAAATGACGTACTCTTCGGAGTTCGTCTGGACTCCCGACGGGGGCAGGATCGACCAGTTATTGACGATAGAGACGGACATTGGCAGAAAATTGGGTTTCTCGGCCAAGCTCTCATTGGACAACCCTCAAGTCACGGTGTGCGACGTCCGCCACATGCTGGATGGGACAGGAGGGTGGAATGAGCTTGCGTAGCCGGACACGAACGCGGCTGGGAACTGCGCAGGCGGCGCGCTCCTGATTACCTGGGGCTTCAGCGTCCGCCGAGCTTGAGCAGACGCGAGGCGAATTCGGCGGCGGCGTCGAGATGCTGCCGGGCGTCGTCCCAGCGCTGCGCCTCGACGGCCTTGAGAGCCGAGTTCATGGAAAGGTCCATGCGGACAAGCACCTGCTCCGAATCGGGGTGGAGAGCCAATCCCCGGCCCTGAACAGAGAGTCGAATTGCTTCGGTGGACGCGCGCGCGGTGTAGACGCTGGCGGCGACGCTGGTGTAGCGTTCCTCGATGACGCGGTACTGTTTGGCTGCGTCAGGGGAGAGCTCGAGCGGATCAACCTTTGGGAAAGGCGGCATCTGCGCGAGCGGACCTGACGGTGCATTCGTGGACGGGCGCAGCGGCATGCCTCCCCATTCGTTTTGCGACTGGTCCTGCCGCTGCGCTGCGCCGATGGAGATCCATCCGGGCATGGAACCACCCAGGGAGTTGATCCGGCCGCCGAGATAGCCGAGTTCGGGCCGGCGCCCGCCGTACCTGGAGTAAAGCAGGTAGGCGTTGCGGTAACCGAGCAGCGCGCCGGAGGGATCGGCAGCAGGGCCGGATTCAGGCGCATCCAATGCCATGGCCATGCGCTGCCAGGCTCCGGCGGCGGCGATGCCTACCGACGGGTCAAGTTCAGGACTGGACTGGAGTTGGGCGAGGTAGTTGGATGTCCGTCCGATGAGCAGACGGTGTTGCGGCCCAATGGGACCTCCCCCTCCAAGTTCGGACTGAAGGGCTCGGGTGAGGGCTCCGATGTCAGCGGCGGCAACCTGCCCGTGGCGGCCTTCGAGGCGGTCGAGGAGCGCTTCCGCGGAAGGGCTTTGGGCGAGACAAGTGCAAGCGAGAAAACAGACAGCCAGGATCAAACGCATAGGGTCCTCCTTCCCGTGGTACGCGGAAACTGCGATCAGCGCGCCACTTTTTTAACAAGCATCTTCGGTTCCGGCCGCGCGGTGCCGTTAAAAGCGCCCACGGCAACACGTTCGCGGACTTCGGTGATCAGAATTTGACCGACCCGATCGAGGTCGTAGTCGATCACTTCCTTGGTAATAGGGTCAAGAATTTCGCGGCGGACACGGAAAACGTCGAAACGGTCGCAGTTCGCCACGCCGTTGACTTCGCCCGCGGCGATATAGACGCGGTCGCCGCTGACGTCGGCGATGCGGGCCTCGATTTCGAGGCTGCGCTGCTGGACCTTCACCGCGCGGGTATTGGCGGCGCCGGCCAGCTTGTCGATGCAATCGGTGGTGGCCTCGCCGACGATGGTGGCGGCGAAATTAGTGCTGGTCACGTCGGTTGATCCGAAGCCGCCGCCGCGGGAACCGGCGCCGGCGATGCTGAGGCTGCTGCTCTTGCGGCGGGATTCGCCGCGGGCCTCGCCCTGGTCGATGACCTCGCTGGTCTCGGCATCGACAAGCCGGTAGCTGACGGCGACCACGGCAGTCCCTTCGCCGACGCCGACCCTGGTACGCCCGAAGACCTTTGGGGCGTAACCGCCGAGATCGATGCCCTTCCGCTTGTCGTCGCGGCCAAAAATGGTGATGGTTCCCATCAGGATCGCGTCGGCGCCGATGATGCGTCCGATGCGGGCGTTGGGGCCCTGACGGGCGCGGTTGCTGGCGCCGAGGTCCTGTTCGGCCATGAGCTTGCCGAGGTTGCGCCGCTCGACGACGCGGTAGGCGCCGGACTCGGCGATGCGCTTCATCAGCAGCGCCTGGATGCCCTTGCCGAGATCGACATTGGTGCCGAAGATGGCGGCGGCGGAGGACTTCACGGTGCCGTAGTCGAACTCGTCGATGGCCAGGATTCGTTTCGAAGAAGTCGAGGTGGGCGTGCAGGGAATGGCCGTGAGGTCGGAGTTCCAGTTGGGCGCGGCGGCGGACGCGGGCTGGACAGCGGCGGCATTAGAGACGGACGCCGAGGCCGCGCCGCCTCCCGAGAGGGCGACCAGCACGGCGTCGGATGCGCCAAGTTCCTTCAACGCGATCAACTCGCCGGTCGAGGTTCGAAATGACGGGCCAAACGAGCGGATCTGGTTGACGATGGCCTGATCGGGCAGCTTGAGCCGGACCATCTTCCTGATCTGGTCGATGGGCGCTTCGGCCGCCTTTGCCGCCGGCGCGGACGACCGCTTTGGGGCGGACTTTTTTGCGGGCGTCTGTCCCAAGGAAACGAGACTAAAGAGCGCCAGGATCGCTGCCGCGGTTCGTGGAGTCATCGTGGTTTTCCTCCATTCAAGGAAATCATCTTCCGCCCGCTTTCAGGATGCGGGAGGCGTAGGCTTCGGCGCGGTCAAGCGACTCGGCGACGGCGGCGAAGTTACCGCCATTCATGTCGCCTTGCGCCATGTCAAAGTACATTTTCATCTGCTGGTGTCCCGAGGTCAGTTCGGCGTTCGGGCTCATCCTTCGGGCGGAGAGGTCTTTCTGCATCTGCTCGAAAATGGCATTAGCCTGCCGAACGCGGCCGGCAACGCGGAGCAGCTTCTCGCGGAGTTCGGCAGGCGGCGCCTGGGGCGCGGCCTGAACCGCGGGTTGCAGTTGCGACGCCCGCGATGGCTCGGCCGCTTGCGGAGGTGGATTGGAGACTTGAGACGGGCGGCGCTGGACGGGCGCCAATTGCACCGCGGTCGAAGCGACCGAAGGACGAAGAGCGCCGGACTTGGGCGCAGGCGGCTGGGTGGCGGGCGCCTGGTTTGCGGCGGTGGCCGGAGTGGCGGGTTGGGATTGCGCGCCGGCGGCGGCAGGCTCCGGGATGCCGCCATCCAACGCGGCAGAGGCTCCCGGCGTTTGGCCAGGGGGCTGAGCCGGGGGCTGGACCGCGGGCTGAGCCGCTGGAGGTTGCGTCTGGGCGGGCGCCGATTGTGACGCCGTTGCCGCGGATTCTTGTGGGGCGGGCCGCAGGGCAAACCACGCGGCGCCGGCGGCCGCAGCAAGGCAGACGACGGCGGCGGCGGCGGCCAGGGGCTTGTTACGTCGCGCCCACTTCACGAGCCGTTCGTGAGGAGGAGTTGAGCGGGCGATGATCGGGCGGCCGTCGAGGTACCGCTGGAGATCGTTCGAGAGCTCGGCGGCGGAGGTATAGCGATTGGAGGGATTGCGTTGAAGCGCTTTAAGGACAATGTGGTCGAGGTCGCCGCGGATCCGGCTGCGCAACTCGTTGACAGTCTCCGGAGTGCGCTGGATATCCTCGCGAATGTTGGTGCTGGGCGCCGTGAGGTCGTGCGGGCCGGGCAGTTTGCCGGCCAGGAGCACATAGAGAACGACGCCGAGCGAATAGACATCCGAAGCGCGCGTGCAGGGTTCGCCGGTGTACTGTTCCGGGCTGGCGTAGTGGGGCGTCAGGAATCGCATCTGCGGCGAGGTGACGTCGGCTTGGACGGGTCCGGTCATCTTGGCGATGCCGAAATCGAGGAGTTTGGCGGTCGGCCCGGGCGCCACCATGATGTTACTGGGTTTCAGGTCGCGGTGGATGACGAGGTTCTCATGCAGGTAATGGACGGCAGTGCAGACCTGCATGAACAGTTTGACCCGTTCGCCTACGTTGAGCCGGTTGTCGTTGCAGTAGCGGTCCAGCGGCGCGCCTTCGACAAACTCCATGACGTAGTAGGGTGCGCCGTTGGGGGCGTCGCCGCCGTCAAGAATCCGGGCGATGTTGGGGTGTTCGAGTCCGGCGAGAACCTGGCGTTCCTGGCGGAATCGCTCGGCGAACATTGCCGCGTTCTCATCAGGGATGAGCAGTTTCAGGGCGACATTCTTGCGGAACGCGCCGTCGTCGCGCACGGCCAGAAAGACGACGCCCATGCCGCCGCGTCCGAGTTCACGGACGATGCGATAGGGGCCGAGCCGCATGGCCGGCTTTTGCGCACCGGCAGGGGCAGCGACGGGTGGACCCTCTTGCGTGGCGGAGTAGAGCAGCGATTCAACTTCCGTCTGAAGCTGCTTGTCGCCGCCGCAGGCGCTGGCCAGATACTGCTCGCGCCCCGGCGACACCAGCACGACAGCGGCGCTGAAAATGGCTCGAATCCGTTCGGACCGGTCAACATCCATGCAATCCCCCGTGGCGCGAAGACTGCCCGCGCCTCATCCTCTTTATGAGGCTACCGCAAGCTGATGTCAATAAGGAGGCGCGACTACTCGGCAGGCGCGGCGGGCGATTCCTTGACGGCCTGTTCGAACAGCAGATTGAGGGTCTTTTCCGTGCGGATCCGCGAGGCGATGCGACCCAGAGTGCCGTCCTTTTCATACTTCAGACGGACGGCGGCGACGGGTTCGCGCTTCTGGCGCGCGATGCGGTTGACCTCGCCGTCGAGCTCATCCTGGGTGGTGTGGATGGACTCGGCGCCGGCCACTTTTTCAAGGATCAGAGAAGCGCGCACGTCGCGGCGGGCCTTCTCGCCCTGGGTCTCCTTGAGCTTGTCCCAATCCAGGCGGATCTTTGAAACGTCCATGCCCTGAGCGGCGAAGTTGCGAAGCTGGTTCTCGATGTTGATCTCGACCTGGCGCTCGATATAGGTGGCGGGGACGGGGAAGTCATGCGAATCGACCAGCTTGTCGATCAGTGCGTTCTTCGCTTCGGCCTGGGCGACAAATTCGCGTTCGCGGAAGATGGCCTTGCGAATCTCTTCGCGGACTTCGTCGAGTGTCTGGTAGTCGCCCAGGTCCTTGGCGAAATCGTCGTTGATCTCGGGCAGTTCCTTGATGCGAATCGTCTTCAGTTCGATCTTGAAGCGGACAGTCTTACCAGAGAGCCGCTCGGCCGCATAGTCTTCCGGATAGGTGATTTCGGTCTCGCGGATGTCGCCCGGCATGACGCCGCGGAGAACCTCGGAGAACTCCTTGATGGTCTCCTTGCCGCCGATTTCGATGTTGATGTCGTCCTGATTCACCGGCGCACCGTCGATGCCGGAGATGGATTCAAGCGACACCAGGCAGTGGTCGCCCTCAGTGGCCGGGCGGGGGTCGACGTTGACCAGTTCGGCGCGCGACTCGCGGATGTCGTTCAGGCGCTCATCGATGTTGGCGTCAGTCACAAGGGGCTCGGCGTAAGGGACGCTGAGGCCGCGGTACTCGCCCAGTTCGAAGTCCGGCGAGACCTCAAACTCCGCCTTGAAGTGAACGGGCTCGCCTTCATGGAAGTGAAGATCCTTGACTTCAGGCTGCGAGACCATCCGCAGGCCTTCTTTTTCGCACGACTCGTCGATGAACCTCGGGATGAGGTTTTCGAGGACCTCACGCTGGATCTCGGCGCGGTAGAGGGACTTGACATGTCCGCGAGGCGCCTTGCCGGGGCGGAAGCCCTTCAGTTGGGCCTTCTCCTGGACCTTGTCCAGGACCTTTTCGGTTTCAGCAGCGACGGCTTCGGCCGGAATCGTGATGTCGAGCGAGTGCTTGCAACCTTCAATATGAGCCAAGGGAATGAACCTCCAAGAGGGCATCGCAGCGCGGACGCGCGTACAGCGTGTGCGGCTTCAAGCCCCAACTTTTAAGTGTCGCACGGAGAGGCCGGCGGATGCGCGAAGACTGGGAGTGCAGTCCAGTTTACCGCTCCCGCGCATCCCCGATTCGTCAGCAGCCGCGAGGACTTCTTCCCGCCGGCTTGACAACGATGCCATACGCGATAAAGTTGGCCCATGGCGACAAGACGCAGAGACTTTCTTAAATCGATGCCGGCGGCGGCAGTGGCGGCGGCGCGGACTCCCGGCGCGGGTCAGGCGGCGCCACAATTCGGCTGGCCGAGACGATTCAGCGGCAGGGCGCTGGCGCAGATCGCGATGCCTCTGGGCGGCGTCGCGGCCGGGTCAATCAGCCTTGGCGGGCGCGGCCAACTGCGCGACTGGGAGATCTTTAACCGGCCCGACAAAGGCAATGAACCGGCCTATGCGTTTGCCTCGGTCTGGGCCAAGCCCGAGAGCGGAAAGCCCGTCGCAATGGTCGCCGAGGCGCGCTATCTGCCGCCGTATGAAGGGCAGAACGGACTGGGCGCGAACAACGCCCCTGGTCTGCCACGACTAGGCGGCGCGACGTTCCATGCGTCGTACCCCATCGCGCGCATCGACTTCACGGACCGCCGCCTGCCCGTGAAGCTGTCGCTCGAAGCCTTCACGCCGATCATTCCTTTGGCTCAAGACGACTCCGGCTACCCGGCGGCCGTGTTGCGGTACAAGGCATCGAATCCAGGAACAACGGCAGTTGAGGTGGCCGTCGCCTTCTCGATCGAAAACCCGATCGGCGGCGGCGATGGGCGCGTGAACGAGCCGGTGTCCGCGCCGGGGCTCAAGGGTCTGATGATGACCAACCCGAAGCTGCCCGGCACCGATCCTTTGCACGGATCGTTCGTCCTCGCCACGTCGTTCCAGGGCGAGGTTACAACGTGGCGCGGTTGGCCCAAGAACCGCTGGTGGAATTCGCCGATGCTGTTCTGGGATGAGTTCTCCGTCAATGGGCGGATGGGCGATGAACCGGCAAAGCCCGGACCGGTGGGGGTGGTGTGTCTGCGGGCAAAGGTGGCGGCGGGCGCGACAGTCGATCTGCCGTTCATCCTGAGCTGGTTGATCCCCAACCGCACGCCGGAGCGTTGCCACTGGTCCGCGCCGAAGGGCGAAGAAAAGACGGTCATCGGCAACTGGCACTGCGGCAAGCACGGCGATGCCTGGTCGGCCGCGAAGGAGTTCGCCTCGCGTCTGCCGGAGTTGGAGCGGCGCGGCAAGGCGTTCGTGCGCGCGATGGCGGAATCGACGATGCCGGCCGAGTTGAAGGACGCCGCGTCGGCGAACCTGTCGACGCTGGCGACTCAGACCGTCTTCCGGACTCTGGACGGTGAGTTCCATGGCTTCGAGGGATCAAACGACAAGGCTGGTTGTTGTTTTGGCTCGTGCACGCATGTCTGGAACTACGAATCAACGACCGCGCACGTCTTTCCTGCCCTGTCGCGATCCATGCGTAGCATGGCATTCGCCCACACGCTCGACGGGAAAGGCGGGATGCGATTCCGTCTGCTGCTGCCCGCGGGCAAGCAACTGTTCGGTTTCGCCGCCACCGACGGCCAGATGGGCCAGATCATGAAGGCCTATCTCGACTGGAAACTGTGCGGCGACGATGCGTGGCTGAGGCAGCTCTGGCCGCAGGTGAAACGGGCGCTCGAGTTTTCGTGGGTCGAAGGCGGCTGGGATGCCGACCGCGACGGCGTCACCGAGGGCGTGCAGCACAACACATACGACGTCGAGTTCTATGGGCCCAACCCGCAATGCGGCATCTACTATCTGGGCGCTTTGCGCGCGTGCGATGAGATGGCTCAGGCCATGGGCGACACGGAAATGGCCCGCGCCTGCCGGTCGCTGTTCGACCGCGGCGCGGCCTGGACCGATGCGAATCTGTTCAACGGCGAATACTACATTCAGCAGGTCCGCGGCGTGGACAAGAACACCATCGCTGCCGGCTTGCTCTCCTCGATGGGTTCGGAGGACACGCGCAATCCCGAATACCAGATGGGCGAGGGTTGCCTGGTGGATCAGTTGATCGGCCAGTATCAGGCCGATGTCTGCGGGCTGGGCAACCTGCTGGATAAGGAAAATATCAGGAAGTCGCTCGCGTCCATCTATCGCTACAATTTCCGCCGCGACCTGTCGGCGCATGAAAACGTCCAGCGCACTTTCGCCGTCAGCGATGAATCCGGCCTGCTGATCTGCGACTACGGCAAGAAGCCGCGTCCGAAGATCCCGTTCCCTTATTACGCCGAGGTCTGGACCGGCTTCGAGTACTCGGTCGCGGCGCAGATGATCTGGGCCGGCATGGTGGACGAAGGATTGGAGGTGGTCCGTTCGGCGCGTCTGCGGCACGATGGCGAGAAGCGCAACCCCTTCGACGAACCCGAATGCGGTCACCACTATGCGCGCGCGATGTCGGCGTGGTCGCCGATCCTGGCGTTCACGGGTTTCGAATACGACGCGCCAAAGCGGCGGCTGAAGGTGCATCCGAAACGAGTGCCGCGCACGGGACCTTTCAAGTCCTTCTGGTCAACCGGAACGGGCTGGGGAGAGTTCGTTTGGACCCGGAACTCGATCGAGGTGCGGGTCATCGAGGGCAGGCTGGCCGTGGATGAGCTGATTCATGGCGAAGAGACGGTGAAGCTGAAAGGCCCACAAGCAGCCGAACCAGGCAAGCCGATTGTCTGGCAACGGCCCTCGAAAGCCTAGAATTTATACAACAATTCCAGATATCCCATCGCGCCATCCTTGCCCTGCGGGTAGATGCGCGCCATGGCGCTCTTGCCGATGGCGTAACCCCAGAAACCGGAGAGTGTGACGTGCGGGTTCACATTCCAGTCGGCGCTGACGTCGTAGTAGGTCGCCAGTCCGCGCGCGCCGCTGGTATTGCGTCCGACGTAGCCGAACGACCAGGGCTGAAATGCGCCGCCGCCCTGATACCAGAGATCATTGCGGTTCGCGAGGCGTAGCGAATGGCCTTCGGTCTTCACTGTGAAGTCCTTATGGGGACGCAGTGTGATCATGCCGAAGGCGTCCTCGTTGTTCATCATGTTGGAGAACGGGAACCTCGCGAACAGACGCGCCGTGGGCAGCATCTGCATGAACGTGCCGTGCTTCGAGTCGTTCGGATTCTCATCGCCGGAGCCGTGTGTGTAACCGGCGCGGATCCACGGCTTCAGTCCCGGCAAGACCTTTGGTTGCCAGCCGCCTTCGATGCTGACGGCATGAGCCTCGTGATCCAGTCTTCCCCATCGACCCGTCTGGAGGACGCCCCAAAGCATGAAGTCCACCGCGCCCGACGAGGTCTCGGTCAGGTGAGAGTAATGTCCACCAATCGTCCCGATGCGGATGTTGGCGAGGTCGGCCTGGCGGGCAGGCAGCGTCCGATTGTCGGTCTTCAGCACGTGGCGCCAATCCTGGTAGTAGATCCCCATGACGCGCCAGTCATTATGGTTGCGCCCCTTCGATGAGGCGCCGGCCAGCGACGCGTAACCGACCCCGATGTTCAAATTACCCCAGCCGTCCACCTGAAACGCTCCGCGCGTTGGCATGAAACCGGCCAGCGTCACCGTGGAGTTCTTCTGCGCCGAGACAAAGTGGAACCCGTCAAACGACCGGCCAACATGTGTCCACGAAAACGGGCCAATCATCCGGTCAGCGATGCGGGATTGGGTGATCACGTTCAGCGCCGCATGTTTCTTCGCGATCTCGGCTCCCTCCCGAAATTCAAACCGCCCCAGCTTCAGCGAGTTCGCCTCGGAACCGAATAGGCCCTTCATCCGGACCCACCCCTGCTTCGGAAATACCATCGCCGCATTGCGATGCCGGTCATTCGAGTTCGAGTAGATCGCGCCCAGGCCCAGCGGACCCTGCGGCGCGGGGGCCGTTGCATCGTCCGGCAGGCCGAGCAGCAGGGGCGCCGCCAGTTCAACTTGCCAGTCGGCTTTCTTGCTTGACGCGCTCAGGCTTAGCTTGAAGAGGTTCCCCGAAAAGGCATAGCTATTGTTCGCGCCGCCCTCCATCCAGTCCCACATCTCAAGCCGCGTACGGATGCTGCCGGACACGGTCACTTTGCCCCACTTGATGGGCGCGGCGGCTGCGGGCGCCGCGGCGGGCTTGGCCGGCGGGCTCGGCTGTTCCGCTTCCCCGGCGAGAAGTGGCAGCAGGCAGGCGGCGAAAAAGGCGAATAGACAGCGAGAGAACATTCTAGTGGTGAACCCCATCTGTTCCAGGGTATGACAAGGAGGACTTGCGAGACTGTGATCCGGGTCACATTGATGTGGGGGCATCTTCGGCTACACTGGCTTCGATGAATCAAAAGGGCGCGATCGCCCCGCTTCTTGTGGGAATCCCACTCGGCCTGCTCCTCGGCGTCGGCGTCTACACGTTCGGTTACGCACGTGGCCACTCCTACATGACCGACGATCCCCAGGCCTGCACGAACTGCCATGTCATGCGCGAGCAGTATGAGGGTTGGCTTAAATCCAGCCATCGCAAGGTCGCCGTCTGCAACGACTGCCATACGCCGCCGGGGCTCGTCGCTAAATACTACGTCAAGGCGATGAATGGCTTCCACCATTCGATGGCATTCACCACGGGCCGCTTCCCCGACAACATTCAGATCACAGGGCGGAATCAGCGTGTGGCGCGCGAGTCCTGCATGAAATGCCACGAAGAGATCACCGACGGCATCAACGGCGCACGCCGCCACAGCGACGCCGTGGATTGCGTCACCTGCCACCAGAGCGTCGGCCACTCCCATTAGGCGATTACAGGTACACGAACATGTCTGATCATTCGAACTCAAACAAACGGCTCATCGTCGCGGTCGCGGTGACCGCGGTTCTTGCAGTGGGGATCACGGCCCTGCTGGTGAACATCTTCGAGCACAAGCAGGAAGCCAGGAACGCCTTCTTCCGAGTTGTTGATCTCAACGACGAGACGGACGATCCGGCGATCTGGGGCAAGAACTTCCCTCTGCAATATGACAGCTACAAGAGGACCGTCGACATGGAACGCACCCGTTACGGCGGCTCCGAGGCCCTGCCTCGTAAACCCGATGAGAAGGATCCCCGCGACGTCACTTCGCAGTCCAAGATTGAAGTGGATCCGCGTCTCAAGACCATGTGGCTCGGCTACGCCTTCTCGGTCGATTTCCGCGAGGAGCGCGGCCATGCCTACATGCTCGTCGATCAGCGGAATACGCGCCGCGTCACCGAATTCAAGCAGCCCGGCACCTGCCTGAACTGCCACGCCTCGACCTATGTCTATATGAAAAAACTCGGCGGAGGCGACGTCACCGCCGGCTTCGAGAAGCTGAACCAGATGACATACACCGAGGCCACCAAGGGCGTCAAACACCCGGTGAGTTGCATCGATTGCCACGACCCCAAGACCATGGCCCTGCGCATCACCCGCCCCGCCTTCCTCGAAGGCATCAAAGCTTACAAAGCCTCGCAAGGTGTCCAGAACTACGACCCCAATACGATGGCCTCGGCGCAGGAGATGCGTTCATTCGTCTGCGGCCAATGCCACGTCGAGTATTACTTCAAGGGCGACGAGAAGCGCCTCACGTTCCCCTGGGCGAAGGGCCTTCAAGTCGAAAACATCTATGACTACTACACCGAGGCCGGCTACAAGGACTGGGTGCACAAGGAGACTGGCGCGCCGTCGCTCAAAGCCCAGCACCCCGAGTTTGAGATGTACAACCAGGGCGTCCATGCCCGTTCCGGCGTCGCCTGCGCGGACTGCCACATGCCCTACAAGCGCGAAGGCGGAATGAAGATTTCCGACCACCACGTCCGCAGCCCGCTGCTGAACGTAAACCGCGCATGCCAGGGGTGCCACCACTTTTCCGAGAAGGAGATGAAGGACCGCGTCGAACAGATCCAGGGCCGATTCATGCAGTCGCGCAACACAGCCATGGATGCGCTGATGGATCTCATCGCCGACATCAAGAAGGCCAAGGAAGCAGGCGCCAGCGAGGCTGAATTGAAACCGGCTCTTGAAGCGCAGCGGAAGAGCGGTTTCTTCATCGATTTCGTCGAGGCCGAAAACTCCGTTGGCTTCCATGCGCCAGGCGAGGAACTCCGCGTCCTCACCCAGGCCATCGACGCCATCCGAAAGGGTCAGAATTCATTGCGCGGCATCCAGCCGAAAAAGGCTGCTGCCGCGGGACAGCCCAAGACCGTCAAGAACTCCGACTGACTTTCCTCCAACCCTCCAGACAGAGGCGGCGCCAGACCCGGTTCCAGCGCCGCCATCTTTTTCGACTGTTTTCTCAAGAATCCACGCGGAGCGTGTAACTCTCCCTCGGCGGTTGTGCGTCAATGGAGAAATGCGAGTCAGATACTGGATGCATGGAATTATCGCGGCCGCGGTTCTCGCGGCGTCGCCTGCGTTGTTCGCTTCGGAGGTCCCTCCCGAGCAGCATGTCAAGTGGATGAAGGAGAGCGGCGAGCTCTCGGGCAAGGTCAGAAAGGGTGTAGACGTCGAAGCGAGCGCGAAGCGCATGGCGGCGGTCTTTAAGGAGGTCGAGGGCTTCTGGGCCAAGCGCTCCGAAGTTGGGGCGAAGTCCTCCAAGGACGCGCAGGCCGCTGCGAACCAACTGGCCAAGGTGGCCGCTTCGGGTGACGCTGCCGCAATCGCCGCCGCATCGAAGGTTCTTGGCGGCACATGCCGCACCTGCCACGATGCCCACCGAGAGAAGATCAGCGACACCGAGTACAAGATAAAGTAAGCCGGTCGAGGGCGGCGCCGGCAAACGACGCGCCCGCCGTCCTTCACTCCTCGCCGCGGATCAGATCCTCGTAACTCTCCCGCGTCCTCACCACCCGCCACTGATCGCCGTCGACCAGCACCTCGGCCGCTCGCGGGCGCGCATTGTAGTTCGACGATGCCACCCAACCATAAGCCCCCGCCGTCATTACTGCCATGAACTCGCCCGGAAGCACCTGCGGCAGTTCCCGGTCCTTCGCTAGAAAATCCGCGCTCTCGCACACCGGCCCCACCACATCGGCGGTCACCCGGCCAGGCACGCGACTTGTCCTCAGCGGCACGATTTCGTGATACGCCCCGTACAGCGCCGGCCGGATCAGTTCCGTCATGGCCGCATCCACCACCATGAACTCTTTGCCAAGTCCCGGCTTGCGGTAGAGCAATCTGGTCACCAGTGCGCCCGCCTCGGCCACGATCGAACGGCCCGGCTCGAACAGCAACGTCAACCGATGGTCCTTTACCAGGTCCCGAATCGCCGCCAGGAAACCTGCCACGTCCGGCCGCGCATCGCCGGGTTCATACGGCACGCCAATCCCGCCGCCCAAGTCTAGATACTTAATCTCAAACCCGCGCGCTCTCAGCCGTTCCACAAGGTCAACCAGCCGCCGCGCCGCTTCGAGCAGCGGCGAAGTATCCAGCAACTGCGAACCGATGTGGCACGCCACGCCCTCCATCCGCACGCCGGCGAATCCGCGCGCCCGCTCATACACCTGCTCGACCTGGCCGATGTCGATGCCAAACTTGTGTTCCTTCAACCCCGTGGAAATGTAGGGGTGAGTCGCCGCGTCCACATCCGGATTCACGCGGATCGCCACCGAAGCCTGTTTGCCCATCCGCACAGCCAGCGCATCGATCAGCGCAATCTCAGCTTCGCTTTCGCAGTTGAACGAATGGATGCCCGCTTCGAGCGCCTGTTCGATCTCGTCGCGCTTCTTGCCCACGCCTGCGAACACCACACCATTCAAGTCGCCGCCAGCCCGGGCCACCCTGAACAACTCGCCTCCCGAGACGATGTCGAAACCCGCGCCCGCCTCGGCCAGCAGCCGCAACACCGACAGGTTTCCATTCGCCTTCACTGCATAGCAGACGCGATGCGGCGCCCCGCTGAGTGCCTCGTCGTACTCGCGGAACCGCGCGCGGATCGCCGACGCGGAGTAGACATAAAGCGGCGTCCCCGCCTGCATGGCGATCCGCTCAACCTCCACATCCTCGCAGAAGAGCACCCCGCCTCTGTATTCAAACGGTGATTGCATTCGCCTATTTCACTTTCAGCACGACTAGAGTTTGGTCGTCGTGGACCGGCACGGCTCCGCGAAACTCATCAAGATCTTCGATGAGCCTATCCGCGACTTCCTGCGCCGTCAGATCAGAAAGCGCCGACAGCGTGCGTTTCAGCCTACTCCGGCCGTAGTCCTCGCCCGACGAGTCCTGCTGATCGCTGATGCCGTCCGAATAGAGCAGCACGACGTCGCCCTGCTCGGCCTCGAATTCGGTCTCCTCGTAATCCATGTTGTCCAGAAGACCAACCGGCACCCCGGACACTTCCGGCCGCAGCACCTCTCCGCCCCTGCACACCAGCGGCGGCGCCGAACCAGCGTTGGCGATCTTGAAAACCCGCTCACGCGATTGCCACAGCATTGCCAGCAGCGTCACATACTGCGCCGGCACCTGACGTTCCATCAGGTTCCCGTTCAGGCTCCGCAACAACGCCGCCGGACTCCGCCTCCGCGGCGCGAGACTCCTCAACAACCCGCTGAACAACGCGCCATAGAGCGCCGCCGCCGCGCCCTTGCCGCTCGAATCGCCGAATGCCAGCATCGTCGATCCGTCGTCGTATTCGAAGAAGTCGTACAGATCGCCGCTCACCAGCCTTGCCGGTTTCAACTTCACGCCCACGTCCAGGCCGGGAATCGGCGGAGCCTCAGCGGGGAAGATAATCGACTGCAGTTTCTGAGCCGCTTCGAGATCCTGCTGGATGTCCCGCTCGCGATCGGCCAACTGCTCATAGAGCCGCGCATTTTCGATCGCCGCCGCAATCTGTGGCGCGATCAGCGAGAGCGTCCTCACGTGCTCTTCCGTGAACGCGCCTACCCGTTCGCTTTCCAGATCCATCACGCCGACAACCCGGTGGTTCACGATCAGCGGAAATGCGATCTCGCTCCGAATGCCCGGATACGCCTCCACATAACGCGCATCCGCCAGCGTGTCGCGCGCCAGCACCGGTTTGCCTGTCCGGGCCGCCGCGCCCGTCAACCCCGTATCAAGCGGCAATGTTCCGAGAGGAGACTTCTCGTCGTACCGCCGGCTGAACCGTTCCTTCAACTCCCGCCGCTCCTCGTCCACCAGCAACACCAGGAATGCGTCGTAGTCGATCAGACCCTTTATCGAGAGGGCGATCTTCGACAGCAGTGCGTCCAAGTCCAGAATCGAGCTGAACTCGTGCGCCAGGCGCGCCAGCGTCTTGCGAATCCGGTTCTGCTGGTCCACTCGCCTGTACAACCGCGCGTTCTCGATCGCCGCCCCAATCCTTGACGCGATCAACTGCAGCAACGCGACGTCCTGCTCGCTGAAGGCCGCCTCCGTCGTCGCCTGCAAGTCGAGCACGCCCACCAGTTTTTGTCCCGATACCATCGGCACGGCCATCTCGCTACGCACCGCATCCATGGCGTTCAGGTACCGCGGGTCCCGGTCCACGTCGTTCACCAGCACCGGTTGCCGCAGAGCCGCCGCCGTTCCCGTGATCCCCTCGCCCGGCGCGACCAGCAGGTTCGCCACGACCTCTTCCCTGTGACCTCGCGCATAGCGGATTCGAAGCGCCTTCCGCCTTTCGCTGTAGAGGAGGATTGCGAACAACTCGTGTGGGATCACGCGCCGGACAATTTCCGCCACACTCGCCAACAGTTCATCCAGATCCAGCGTCTCGCCGGTCAGCGTCGACACTTCCAGCAGGAAGTCCAGCAGTTCCGCTCTCTCGCGAAACTTGACGCGGCTCGATCGGCCCGGAGGCATAATGTCAGCGGCGCGCCGCCTCGACGATCTTCACGCTGGCGCTCGCCCCCACGCGGTTCGCTCCAGCCCGGACCATCGTTGCGAACTCCTCAAAAGTGCGAATGCCGCCCGCCGCCTTGACGCCCACCGACGGGCCCACGACGCGCCGCATCAGGTCCACATCCTCGACAGTCGCCCCGTACTTCGAGAAACCCGTCGAGGTCTTCACAAAATCAGCGCCCGCCTCCACCGACAACAGGCACGCCGTCTCCTTTTCTTCCTTCGTCAAAAGGCAGGCTTCGATGATCACTTTAAGAATCGCCCCGCTCTTATGGCAGGTCTCCGCCACAGCCGCCACATCCGCCCTCACCTGCGAATGCTGACCCGACTTCAACGCCCCAACCGCGATCACCATGTCCACTTCTTCCGCCCCGGCCCGGATCGCCTGGTTCGCCTCCTCCACCTTCACCCTCGATGGCGTCATGCCCAATGGGAACCCCGCCACCGTGCACACCTTCACGCCCGTCCCTTTCAATTCCGAGGCGGCCAGCGGCGCCCACCAGGAATTCACGCAGACGCTGGCGAACCTATACTCTGCCGCCTCGGCGCACAACTTCCGCACGTCCAACTCGGTCGCATCCGCCCGTAGAATCGTGTGGTCGATCATCGCCGCCACCGCCTGGGGAGTCCATGGCTTTGGCGCGGCCGCGGCCGCGGGCAATGCCCCCGCCGCCGCCATCCGTTTCAGGATGGCGTCACCAATCCCGGCTACCAGTCTTTCTAACTCTACTTGTTCCACGCCGAATATCGCTGTTCAATTTCAGTGATTTTATCGATTCGTTTCTGATGCCGCCCGCCGCCGTATGGCGTCCCGAGCCATGTCCTCAGGACCTCTTCAGCCTGGCTCGCGGTCAGCAGCCGGCCTCCGAGCGTCAGCACGTTCGCGTGGTTGTGCTCACGGCTGTTTCTTGCGGAAGCCTTATCATAACATAGCGCCGCCCGGATCCCCGGCACCTTGTTCGCCGCCATGGCCGACCCAATTCCAGCCCCGTCCACGATCACCCCAAATGCGGCCTCGCCCGAGGCGACCAACCGTGCCACTTCATGCGCGATATCCGGATAATCCGCAGGTCTTTCCTCGAAAACTCCCACGTCTCGCACCGTCCAACCCAACTCCCTCGCCACTGGCACAAGCCGTTGCTTCACCTCAAATCCGCCATGATCCGACCCGAACGCCAGCGTTTTGTCCGCACCGGCCTCCGGTCCTGCATCCTCGGCCGCCACCACTTCCACCACCACCCCGCGCTCCCGCGCCAGATCCCGCGCCGAAGGCGTGAAGATCGTCCCTCTCGGCACGCGCAGCTTGCCCTCCAGCGGCACATCCTGTTCAATGACGACTCGGCGCACCCTACGATGATACTAAGACGCGCCCCGCCGCCGTCAGCCCAGAATCCCCTTCACCGCCGCCGCCTTCTCCACGCCCGTCAGTTCTTGATCCAGCCCCTGGTATTTGTAGGTAATCAGAAACGCAAGGCGCCATCGCCGGCAGTGCCAAAACCAAGACTTCTAGGCATGTGCGACGGTTGAAGTTTGGGGTCTTCCTCGTCAGCTTCGATATCCTGGGGTTCTTCGAGGCAGCGAAAGGGCCAGTTGCCCTTCCCCATGCCCCTCCCCTTCGCCAATGTCCAGAAGGTGTTCGACGAATCAGGCAACTGCCTTGACGCCGCCGTCGAGAAACACGTCCGCCGTGTCGCCAGCACGGTCCTCGACTACCTCAACAATCACGTCTGCCCGAAGATCACCCTTGAACGCGTCCTTCGCGAAGGCCTTGCCGCCTCCCTCTCGTCCTGACCGGACTTGGTGCGGCGTTGCCCCATCAGTCGGCCCGCGACGCGCCTATTATTAGGTTCAGCAGCGATCCCCGCATCGTGCCGTCGGCAAACTCAGCGACACTCCGGCCCTTCACACGCAACTCGACCGCCAGCCCGATCGCCGTCAAGGACTCGCTCAGCTTTGCCGTCAGGTCCGCCCGCTTGGCCGCATTCGGCCATGGCATCAATAGGCGAAGCGCCTCTTCCAGAGAGTCAAAGTCCAGGATGATCCTGTTTCCCGCTGCTTCGACGGTTGGCGCGCTCATCACGTTCTCCTCGCCCATGTAGTGGCCGTAAACAGCACGACCTCTCACTCATCTATCGACACTTGAGAGATGCTTCATGAGGACGAATCGTTGCAAAACAAGACACAACCATCCGCTCTCGCAAATAGGGGCCTCGCGTCAGCTACGCAAGACCCCTTGAAAGCCCGCCGCCGGTGTGGTTCCGGCTAGAACACCTGACTCGTAATCGCCCCTTTCGCCGCCGACCCCACCTGCGCGATGTACTTCGCCATCACGCCCACCCTGAACTTCGGCTCCGGCTTCACCCACTTCGCCTGCCGCGCCGCGAGCACTGCCGCATCCACCACCAAGTCAATCGTCCGCTTCTCGATGTCCAGAGCGATCGTGTCGCCTTCTTCCACAAGCCCGATCGGTCCGCCATCCACCGCTTCCGGCGCCACGTGACCCACCATGAACCCGCGCGTCGCCCCGCTGAACCGCCCGTCGGTCAGCAACGCGACGTCGTCGCCCAGACCCGCGCCCATGATGGCGCTCGTCACGCCCAGCATTTCCCTCATCCCAGGACCGCCCTTCGGTCCCTCATACCGGATCACCAGCACATCGTTCGGCCTGATCCGGCCTTCCGTCACCGCCTTCATGGCGTCCTCTTCGCACTCGAACACGCGCGCCGGACCCTCATGCCGCTTCTTCTCGATGCCCGTCACCTTGATCACGCCGCCATCCGGCGCCAGCGATCCGCGCAGAATCACCAAACCGCCCGTCTTCTTGATCGGCTTGTCCATCGGTTGGATGACCTGCTGGCCCGGCGTCTCTTTCACCGCCGCGGCCTCTTCGGCCATCGTCTTGCCGGTCACCGTCATGGCCGACCCGTCAACGTGCCCGCCTTCGATCAACCTCTGCGCGATCACGCCAATCCCGCCGGCCTTGTCCACATCCGCCGCGACATAGACGCCCGCCGGTTTCAGGCTGACGATGATCGGCGTCGTGTCGTTCAGCGGGTTGAACTCGTCGATGTTCAGATCGACGCCCGCCTCCGCCGCCATTGCCAGCAGGTGCAGCACGGAATTGGTCGATCCGCCCGTCGCCATCACGCTGGCGATCGCGTTGAGGAACGCCGCCTTCGTACAGACATCGCGCGGCAGGATGTTGTTCTTCACCGCGTTCATGATCACCCGTCCGCAGTACGCCGACACGTCATGCTTGCGGTCGTCCACCTGCGGCACCATCGCCGTATTCAGCGGCGACAAGCCGATCATCTCCATCACCGTCGCCATCGTGTTCGCCGTGAACTGCCCGCCGCAGGCGCCCGCGCCGGGACTGGCAACGTTCTCGATCTCGGTCAACTCAGCCTCGGTGATCTTGCCCGCGGCGCACGCCCCAACGGCCTCGAACACCTCCTGAATCGTGATGTCCTTGCCCTTGAACTTGCCCGGCAGAATCGACCCCCCGTAGAGCACGACGCCAGGAATGTTCAGCCGCAGCAACGCCATCGCCGCGCCCGGAATCGTCTTGTCGCAGGCCACCAGGCAGACCAGGCCGTCGAAGCAGTTTCCGCGCGTCACCAGTTCGATCGAATCGGCGATCACCTCACGCGAAATCAGCGACGTCTTCATCGCCTGCGTGCCCATCGTGATGCCGTCCGAGATCGCGATGGTGTTGAACTCCATCGGCGTCCCGCCCGCCTCGCGGATGCCGCGCGCGACATCGATGGCGAGGTCGCGCAACATCCAGTTGCACGGCATCGTCCCGATCCACGTGTTGGCGATCCCGATGATCGGCTTCTTCAGGTCCTCGTCGGTAAAGCCAATCCCCTTTTGATAAGCGCGGGCCGGCGCGCGGTCGCGGCCTTCGTAGATGATCCGGGAGTTCAGGTTCATGGAATTCTCATCCTATCATTGGCGGACATCTCTGATATCTTGGTCTCCGTCATGCTCCGCCGTTCCTTCCTCGCCTCCGCGACAGCCGCCCTCGCCCGCGCCGCCGAACCGTACTCGACCCCCGCCTGGGAAGCCCCCCTCTTCCATCTGAAGGACAAGATCAAATCCCCCGTCCGCGTCGCCTCCATCGACGTCCTCCGCGCCGGCGGCAAAATCCTCGTCCGCTCCACGTCCACCGACGGTGCCACTGGCATCGTCATCGCCAAGGACCCCATCGAGGACTACCTCCCCATCCTCATCCGCCGCGTCATCCCCTTCTATCAAGGAAAGGACGCCCGAGACATCGAATCCCTCGTCGATCAGGTTTACGAGAAGAACTACAAACTCGCCGGCCAGGGCTTCTGGCTCCCCGTTGCCGCCGTCGAACTCTCCCTGTGGGACCTCCTCGGCCACGCCTCCGGCAAGACCGTCTCCGAACTCATGGGCGGCGCCCGCATGAAGGCCGTCCCCATCTACCTCTCCGGATCCGGCCGCGAGGCCACGGCCGAAGAGGAGGTCGATGTCTATGTCCGCGGCGTCCAGGAGACCGGGGCAAAGGCCGTCAAGTTCAAAATCGGTGGCCGCATGAGCCGCAATGCCGACGCCACCCCCAACCGCACCGACAAGATGCTCGCCCTCGCTCGCAAACGCTTCGGCCCCACTGTCAAACTTTACGCCGACGCCAACGGCTCCTATGACGTCCGCCGCGCGATTGAGGTCGGCCGCTTCCTAGAATCGCTCGACTTCAAGTTCTTCGAAGAACCCTGCCCCTGGGAGCAGATCGAATGGACCAAAGCCGTCGCCGATGCCCTCAAGATCCCCATCGCCTTCGGTGAGCAGAACTCGTCGCTGGCCGAATTCCAGCGCATCATTGATATGCGAGCCTTCAAGATCGTCCAACCGGACTTGAACTACAACGGGGGCATCGTCAAAGCCGCCCGGGTCGCCCGCATGGCCGCCAAGGCCGGCATGACCATCGTCAACCACAACACCGAAACCGGAGCTGCCGGAACCAAGATGCTCCACTTCGCCGCCGCCACCCCCAACGCCGGCCCCGACATCGAATGGGCCCGCCGTACGCCGCCGAAGCCCGTCTCCTGGCAATCCCCCAACCTCGACGCCGTCAACGGAGCCGTCCTCCTCCCCACCGGCCCCGGCTTCGGCATAGAATACGACCCCGACTACCTAAAGAAAGCGCAGCCAGTCAAAGACGCCTGAGTCTTCACTCATCTCCTGCGATTTCCAACCCGGGCGTTAAGCAGTAAACCGGGACTAAACCGTAAACCGGGACAGGAACACAAGGCACCGTTTGTTGCTGCGGCCAAACCACAACCCATTGACGCGGTCAGCCCTCCGTTCCTGCATTCGGAGTCGGTAGCCACTACATCTTGTATTTTTCACAGGTTTGGAAAAGGGGCATTGTGTTCCTGTCCCGGTTTACGAGGCAGAAGCGCAAGATGTGGGCAAGGGCCGCGGCGAACGACCAGCCGCGATGCCTTCGACTACAAGGTGTTGTGGCTTGGGCGGGTCAGTGAAAGGGGCATTGTGCTCTTGTCACGGGTTAGTCACGGGTTACAATGCTCTATCGACGTTCAGGAGAACGCTATGGAAAAAATGCTGTCTTTCGTCGCCCGTGTACGCTTCGCCTTTTTGCGATCAAGAATGCATTCCATTCTGCATCGTGTCGACAAAATTGAGCATGGGCAGTTCAGCTCAATGGAGGCAATGTGGAATCGGTCCAGAGACCCAGCGATCAAAGCTCAGCTGGATAAATACTGGGCCGTGGTGAGCCGCGATCCAGAGATCTGGACAATCCTCCAACACTACCGCATCACTCGCAGCGAGATCGAGGAGCTTCGCAAAGTTTTTCAGCGATGTGGAATCCCGTCCGCTGAGGGCATGAGCCTCCCATTTCCGATTGAATACGCCGCCCATCTGCTGCGCACCCATTCCACCGACAGAGACCAAGAGCTCTGGCTGCATCACTGCGTTTGCAGCGCTGCGGAGGGATTTGCAAATGAAGCGCAGAGAGATCGCTATGCTGAGATTTTCGGCGAAGCAAACATCCGATCATTCGGATCCAGCCGGAGGGTGCCCCAGGACTACACCGAGGCCGCCCGGTGGTATCGCAAGGCCGCCGACCAAGGGGACGCTGATGCTCAGTTCACACTGGGCAGGATGTATGGTAAGGGTGAGGGTGTGGCGCAGGACCACGAAGAGGCGGCAAAGTGGAGTCGCAAGGCCGCTGAGCAAGGCCACGCTGGTGGACAGAACAACCTGGGCGTTGCCTGCCAATTTGGCCTAGGGGTGCCGCAGGACTACGAGGAGGCCGCAAAGTGGTATCGCAAGGCCGCCGAGCAGGGGAATACCAATGCTCAGGTCAACCTGGGTGCACTGTACGACAAAGGGGAGGGAATGCCGCAGGACTATGTCGAGGCGGATATGTGGCTAAGCCTCGCGGCCTCTCATTCCAGGGCTGAACACCAGGAACAACTTTCCATTTATCGAGAGGCCATCGCTGCGAAAATGACCCCCCAGCAGATTGCTGAGGCCAAGCGATTGGCAAGGGAGTGGAAGCCGAAGGGCGACGAAGCCGGGACAGCTTGACCTATCCCAGGCTCCGGTTGCCAGTCATTGCGTGTAGAATCGTGTAGCGGCCTCACACGTCAGGTTCTGTCGCCGCCACTGCAGTAAATGCCAATTGGGAGTCCATGAGCGTAGTTGCCGGATGCCTGTTGATCGACGGAGTGTTGATCGCCGCTGACACCCGCATCACATATACACGAGCGAATGGCAGTTCGGTCTTTGTAGACAACGCACTCAAGATTTTCCCGTTCGCACCCGGCACGGCTGTCGGATACGTAGGCGTCGTCAAGTGCGTATTCCAGCGAAGCCGATCACTGATTCCAATCTGATGGCGATCAGGATT
>CAZLDN010000020.1:0-55367 GCA_964558355.1 uncultured Candidatus Solibacter sp. | reverse complement strand
GCGGCTGTGGAAAACTCGCTTCACTCAAAACACGCCCATACCAGCTATAAGGCTGGCCCCATGCCGCCGCCCACCGCGCCGCATCCGCATCGCCATAGCGCTGCACGCCCCACGTCGACCAATAACTCGGCGTGGGGCAAGGCGTCTCTGGAACCAGGCTCTTCGGCGCCCGGCTCCGGCGGCACGCCGGCAATGCCAGCGCCGCTCCCGCGGCCAGCAGATCTCGGCGGCGCAAACTCATTTCATTCTGGAGAAGTCAGTCGCCTGCATCATTACCGAGACAACCTTGTCCACGATCTTGCCGTCCTTCTCCGATTCCGTCCGCGCCTTGATCCACTCCGGATCCAGCCGGAATGCGTCGAACGACTTCTTCGCCGCATCCGCCGAAGCGTGAGCCAGCATGTAAACCAGCGTGTTCCCCGCCCCTGCCTGGCCCTCCATCGGAACCCAGTAGCCGATGTTCGTCATGCCATGCTTTTCGAACAACTTGATCGTGTGATCGCGGAACCGCGCCAGCAGATTCGGCAACCGGCCCGGCAATGTCGTATAGGTGCGTAATTCAAATACCCGTCCAGCCGCCTGCGCTTCCGCGGCGGCCGGGAGAGTGGCTGCGAGTGTCATGAACTGTGTGCGAGTCATGCGGACTATGTTAACGAGGTCCGCGCCGCTATTCAATTGCGGACTTCAACATCTCGTGTCAATCTTCCTGCGCGAACGCCAGCTACGACCCGCCGGAGACGTTCATCCACTCGCCCACGTTCGATGTGTTGGCCTGATCCGGCTTCGAATAACGCGCCTGCGCGGGCGAGCCATGATAATGCGCCCAATAGACGTTCTGCCAGGCCAGGGCGGGCGTGAGCACGGGAGCGAACTGCGCCGGCCTCACAACCGAATGGTCCTTCCTTCGCGGGCCGAGCGGCGCGCGGCTTCAAGAATCTCGGTGACGATCAGATTGTTTTCAAGCGACGACAACCCCGACGGCTTCACCTGCCCGCGCGTGATAGCAGCCAGGTAATGCAACACGTCATCATCGGGTGCGGCGATCGGCGGCGTTTCAACGGTTTGCTCGGGCTGCTTGGCGAGACGGGTTCGCAAACGGATCGGATCGAGCGCGATGGCATAGCCCGTTTCTCCATACACCTCGATGTCCTTGCGGCTGAACGGCCAGTTCCACGACGCCTGGAAGATCGCCTGTGCATCGCCATAGTCGGCGACGATGGTCGCATCGTCTTCGACCTTGGTGTAGACGGAAGGTTGAATATGTTGCGCAACGCATGTGACCGCCGCCGGCCGCCGGTTGTCGAGCAGCCAGGTGGTGAGGTTGGCGCCATAGCAGCCGAAGTCGAACATCGCGCCCGCGCCGTTGCGCGCCGGGTCGTTCAACCATTCGAAGAACTCGGGCTGAACGCCGATCGCCTTAGGTCCTTGATGCCCGTCATGCACGACGAACTTGCGTAGCGCGCCAAGCCGCTTCTCTCCCTTGACGAGCTTCCAGAGCGCCTGGTGCGAGCGGTACCAGGTGGTCTCGTAGTTGACGAAGACCGGGATGCCGGCCTTCGCCGCCGCCGCTTGAATCTTGCGGCCATGATCGACCGAGACAGCCAGCGGCTTCTCCATCATGCAGGGCAGTTTGCGCGCGGCGCAGGCTTCGACGGCGGCGAGGTGTGAAACCGTATCCGTGAAGATTGCGACCGCGTCCGGCTTGGCGACCTCCAACATACGCCCGGTCTCGGCATAGAAGACGGTATCGCCAAGCGAGTACTGCGAAGCGTAACGAAGCCGGACCTCGGAACGCGGCTCGGCGATGCCTGCCAGCATGACGTCTTCGCGCCCAGTGATGCGGCGCAGGAATCCGCCGGCATGGCCGTGAACCAGGCCGATGACGGCCAGACGAAGCGGCGGCGGAGCGGCTCCGCGAAGGATGGCGGGCGCGCCCGCGAGGATTGGAAAGATGGCCCGGCGTTGCATGATGTCATCAAAGATATCGCAGCGGGATATGATGCAGGCATGATACGAGTTGCCGGCCTGATCCTCCTCTTCACGCTTTCGGCGTTTGCCCAACGATGGGAGAGCCTCTCTGATGGCAAGTCGCTCAACGGCTGGCGAGTCGAAGCCAAGGCCGTGGACCAGGCCAAGCGCTTCTGGAAAGCGGCCGACGGCGCAATCGAGTGCGACTCGCTCGGCCGCAAGCAGCACGACTATGTCTGGCTGATCAACGAACGTGAATTCGCCGATTTCGAGTTGCGGCTGAAGGTGATGGGATTCAAGGAGTCGTCCGGCAATTCAGGCATTCAGGTGCGCAGCCGCTGGGATGCGGCGATGGAATGGCTGAACGGGCCGCAGGTCGATGTCCATCCGCCCGCGCCGTGGCGAACAGGGCTGATCTACGACGAGACGCGCGAGACGCGCCGCTGGATCTACCCGTCGCTGAAGGACTGGAACATCGCCCCCGAGCAGGGTCCGAAGCAGTGGAAGTGGAACGCCGAGGGCTGGAACGACATTCTCATCACCTGCAAGGGCGGCCACATTCGGACTGTCGTCAACGGCTTCACCATCACCGATGCCGACCTCGGCTCGGTCCTCAACGACGAGGCGCATCAGAAGCGCCGGGCCGGCATGAAGGGCCACATCGCGCTCCAGTTGCATGCAAACGACGAGCTGAAGATCCGCTACAAGGACATCCAGATCCGCGAGCTGCGATAGGCTATTTTTCATGGCTGACAAACTGTTGATCGTGGCCGCGAGGGCTCAGGCGAAGCCCGGCAAGGAAGACGAATTGCGCGCGACCCTCATGGGTTTGATCGAACCGACGCGCCGGGAAGCCGGCTGCATCCAATACGACCTCCACGAGGAACAGGGCAAGCCGGGCAGCTTCCTGTTTTTTGAGAAGTGGACATCGAAACAGGCGCTCGACGAGCACCTGGCCATGCCATATCTGAAGGCGCTTTTCGCCGCCGCGCCGGAGTTGGTCGAAGGCGAGCCCATCATCGGGCTGTACGACCAGATCGGGTAGACTCACCCGTCAGCGCCGAATCAACCTGGCGGCGATTCGGGCAGGGACCAGATCTTCCCATCGCTCGCCGGCTTCCATGCGCTGTCTCGCCTCCGTGGATGAGAGCGCTTGGAACTGTTCTTCCAGATCGAGGTGCTCGATCCGTCCGGCAAGCGTTGGACCAACTTCGATCTTCCCCAGCCTCGGCGCGACCAGCAGAGTGAACTCGCTCAATTGCTCGCCGAAGCCTGGCAAGTCGCCGTAGTCCCAGAGAAGCGCCCGTTCGGCGGCATCACGTCCGCAGACGATGCTGACTCGCTCAACGCCCGCCGCAGTGCGGGCCTCACGCGCCATGTCGACGAAGAGTCCGGCGTCGCAGAGCGCGACTGAGATGCGCGGGTCATCCTCAGCCAGCAGGCGCATCCAGGCAAGCCGTTGTTCGACTTCGGCCGGGTCCATCGACTTGTGAGGCATCCGCGTCGAGAGAGTCAGCACGACCTCATCGGCATGTGCCAGCGCTGCCAGCGCCATCGCCTGATGCGCGCGCGTGGGCGGGTTGAACGCGCCCGGGAAAACGGCCAGCCGGTCGAGGGCGGGTTTGCGCCGGAGGACGAATTCCATGACATTATCGTAGTCGGAACCACATGAAGATTCGATCCGTTGACGCCATCGCCATCTCAATTCCGCTGCCGTCGCCCGTTGCTGACGCGGTCCGGCTGATCACCCACCGCGACCATCTCATCGTCACCATCACCACCGACAGCGGACTTACCGGTACAGGGTTCACGCTCGGCTACGACGGATCCATCGCCATGCTCGACTTGATAGAGCGGATCTACAATCCCATCCTGACCGGCGCAAGCGCGTTCGACACCGAACGGCTGTGGGCTGAAATGTATCGGCAGTCGATTCAAGCGGGCCGCCGCGGCGCCGCGCTGCGGGCGATCTCGGCCATCGACATCGCGCTCTGGGATATCAGGGGCAAGGCCGCCGGCATGCCGGTGATGAATCTGCTGGGCATTCACTCGCAGCGGCTGCGCTGCTACGCCACGGGCGGCTACTACCGCGAGGGCCAGACGATGGACGACCTGGTCCGCGAGGCGGGCAAGGTCTTCGATCAGGGCTTCGACGCGATCAAGCTGAAGGTGGGCAAATTGAGCGCGGCCGAGGACGCCGCTCGCGTCGGCGCGGTCCGCCGTGCCTACGGCGACGGCGTCGACATTCTGCTGGACGCCAACGGGGGGTGGCGTTCGTCGACCGAAGCCGTCTCGGCCATGCGGCGGCTGGAGGAGTTTCAGCCTTACTGGATCGAGGAACCCGTGCGTGCCGACAATCTTTCGGCCATGCGGCGCATCGCCGAGGCGCTGGATACCCCCGTGGCGACGGGCGAACTCGAAGCGACGCGCTGGGCCTTCGCCGAGTTGATGGAGACGCGCGCGGCCGACATCGTGCAGCCGGATGCGACGGTCTGCGGCGGCGTGTCGGAGTGGCTCAAGATCGCCCACCACGCCGCGGCGATCGACATCCCGGTCGCGCCGCACTACAACTGGGATTTCCATACTCAGCTTTGCGCGTCAATTCCGAACTGCGTTTTCATCGAATATTTCGTCGCCGAATCGGGCGTGAAGATGTTTGACAGCGTGCTGGCCGAACCGATGAAACCGGTGGACGGCTACATCGAGCCGCGAACCGCGCCGGGCTTCGGCATCGAGTTCAGACCCGGAGAGATCGAGAAGTACCGGATCGCGTAACGAACGCGGCTCGGCAAGCATCGATACACTAGATACAAAGCCCTGCCATGTTTACCTGGATCTGCCCGCAGTGCGGAGGCGAAGTGCTTCCGAGTTATTCCGAATGTCCGAGATGCGCCGAACGGCGTGGCCAGACGGCCGCCCCACCGCCTCTTGAGCGTCCACAACCGGCCCAGGCGCCGCCCGTGGCGCACCCGGCATCGCCGCAGCCGCAAGCCCGGCCGGCTCCTCTCCCTCCGCCTACTCCATTGATGGACGCGCCATCCACTTGGACGCCACCAGTCGAAGCTTACCCGCAACCGGCGCAGCAACCCGGTCCGCAGGATGTCTACTACATCGGCAACAACAAGAAGAAGAGGATGCCGCCGTGGCTGGCCGCGATCCTGGTGATCGCAGTGATGGGAGGCGGGTTCTTCGGCCTCTACAAATACGTCGGCAGCCGCAACGGGACAAGCGCGCCGGCATCGGCAGCGATGGAAACCCCTGGCGCAGCGGCTATCGCCGGTCATCCCTTCAGGAAACACATCGAGATCGTGGCGTTGCGTCTGATCGAATCCGGGCAGAAGACCATGCTGCGGTTCACGGCCGTCAACCACTCGGCGGCCGATCTGCCGGGCGTTGCTTTGCGGGTGACGCTGACGACCACCGCCGACGCTGAAGGCGACCCGCCTCTGGCGGTGTTCGACGCGAAGGTGGGCGATCTGGCGGCATATGGGACCAAGGATCTTGAGGTCGAGATCAAGACCGGCAAGCGCGTCTATGAACTGCCCGACTGGCAGTTTCTGAAAACCGCCTTCGAAATCACGGCGCCGAAGTAGACGCGCAGTGTGGCAGAGCCACGATGCCGGCGCGTCGAGCCGCCTCACGGACGCGCGCATCGCACGGGGATCGCCTGAGCGCCGATTCGAGCATGTGTTGTGCGTCGGCATGGCGTCCCGCGCGCTGATAGGCGAGCCCAAGTTCAACCAGCGCGCCGGCGTCGTGGGGAAGGTTCCGCGCCGTTTCTTCCAGGAGTTCGATGGCCTGATGGGGATTGAGTAGACGGGCGAGTTCAAGCTGCGGCCGCAATTCGTTCGGCGAAAGCCTCGCCGCTTCCATCCACAGCGAGGTTTCGTTTCGCCAGAGCAGGGCTTGCGAGGCCGTGATCGCCAGGAAGAGCGTTCCGGCCAGGGCCAAAGCCAGGCGCGGGGTCTGGCGCAGCATGAGTCCGGCCAGCGCTGCGCAGGCGATCATCGGCAGATAGAAACGGCGCCCGGAGGCAAGATCGGCGGTGGAGAACACAGAGAATTCGGGCAGTGCCAGCAGCAGCGCCGCCAGCAGCCAGAAGCCTTCCTGGGCCGCCTTGACGCCCCTTATCGACAACAGAGCGATGACGGCGATCACGCCCCAGGCAAGCGAGGCAGCCAGTGGCGCTGCACGGACATCGGGCACGGGGGCGAGTCCGATGGGAACCATCACGACCCAGAGCGACCGCAGCAAAGCCGCGCCCTGATAGGCAAAGAAATCGAATGACACGCCGCCCATCGTCCACAGGACAAAAGCGCAAACGGCAACCATTCCCGCCAAAGGCGGGCGGGCGGCAGGCCGGCGCTCCGTTCCGTATTCGAGAGCCGCAAGAACGAAGGGAAGTCCGGACGCGCTGTGGTGCGTAGCAGCGGCAGCACTGAACACCACGGCGGCCGTCCAGAATCTGCCGCCCATCCAAAACCGCCAAGCAGCCAGACCGGCGAGCGCGGCAAGCAGCGGGCGCAGTCCCTCGGCCGCGGCGGCGGGTTCCACCTGAATGGGATGCAACGCGAAAATCATCGCCGCAATGACGGCCGATCGAGCCGGCAAGAGCCGCGCAAACAAGCTCCATGCCGCCCAGACGCAGGCCATATGGAGGGCGATCGCGGCGGCGTGATGCAGGACAGCCGTAGGCGCGTAAAGAGCTTCCGGCCCGGCCCACCTGTAGAAAGGAGCCGTCGCCAGCGGCGAGAGAATCGCCGCCACCCCGGCGAGCAGGAGCAATCTGGGACCGGATGCTACCATGTCAACGTGGGTGCGGGGGAGCCGGTTCCGCCGCGCGCGCTCAACGTCATGAACAAGCCCAAACGCCCGCGCAGCGCGGCTGACAGGCAGGCGCGCCTGTCCGCGATTCTAGCTGCGTTCGACCAGCGGTATCCCGGCGCCACCTGTGCGCTCCACCACGGCGACGCCTGGCAGCTTCTGGTCGCGACGATCCTGTCGGCGCAATGCACCGACGAGCGCGTCAACAAGGTGACGCCAGGGCTGTTCCGCAAGTACCCGACCATCGCCGACTTCGCCTCCGCCAACCTGAACGAACTCGCCAAGGACATCTACTCGACGGGTTTCTTCAACAACAAGGCCAAGAGTATCATCGGCGCGGCGCGAACAATTCTGGAGGAGTTCGGCGGAGAAATCCCGCGCGGCATCGACGAACTTCTGACCGTGCCCGGTTGCGCACGCAAGACCGCCAACGTCGTTCTTGGCACGGCCTTCGGCATCGCCTCGGGCGTTGTGGTGGACACGCATGTCACCCGCATCAGCGCACGGCTCGACTTGACGAAGGAAGACAACCCGGGCAAGATCGAACGCGACCTGGTGAAGATCCTCCCCCAGAACCGCTGGATCAGCTTCTCGCATCAGGTGATTCTCTTTGGCCGCGAGCTCTGCAAGGCGCGCCAGCCGAAGTGTTTCGAGTGCCCCATCGAGACGCTGTGTTACGCCAAAGACAAGCTGCCATGTTGACCATACGCCTGCCGGCTTTCATCGCCGCGGCGTTGCTGCTCGCTTCGTGTTCCAGGCAGCCTGCCTTTTACTCGCCGCAAGAGGTCCGCGCCGCCGCTCCGGTGCTGGCTCCGGCGAAGTTGAGCCATTTCACTGCGATGAACGCGCCGGGCGCGGCGAATCACATCGTTTCCGGCATCCTTGCCTTGAGCGATGGATCGTGGCGCTGGTGCATGAAGCGGGCTGAGCTGCAGTTCCGCGTCCCGGTGGCGAGCTCCCTGCGGTTCAGAGCAGAACTTGCCATCAGCGAGATGACCTTCAAACAGACCGGCCCCGTGCGCATCGAAGTCGCCATCGACGAGCGGAGCCTCGACACGATTGTCTTCGACAAACCCGGCAACCGTACGCTCGAATTGGATGTGCCCGACGGCACGTTGCCCGCTGACCGTCCGGTCCGCATCACGCTGACGGCCGACAAAGAATGGACCGCGCCGGATACCGGCGAACGCCGCGCGTTCATCCTGACCTCCGCCGGATTTGTTCAATAGCCACACGCTATGCCCAAGGTAATCTCCATCCTGTTCGGCGCCCTTTGGACCTGCGGCACGGCTTGGGCGTTGGGCCGGCTGCTCATGTCGCGGCTGCGGCTGAAGCTGTACCGCGAAGAGGAGCACCTCTTCGGATTCGTTACGGGTTCAGTGCTGCTGGGGCTTGTGATGTTCATACTGGGCACGGTTAACGCGTACTACGACGCGGTGTTCTACGCGCTCGGCGCGATTGCTCTGTTCGCGGGGTGGCGCAGCGGCGCGCTGCGCAGCAACGCCGAGCCGCTGCCGCGGTTGCCGCGCCCTTGGAAGATCCTCTTCCTGAGCGTGTATACGCCCTTCGCAATCTGGGCAGTGGTCTGGGCGATGGCGCCGGAGTTCAGCCCCGACGGCGCGTCTTATCACTTGGGCGTGATGGGGCGCTTCTACCGCGAACACGGGTTCGTCGCCATGCCCACGCACATGTACGCCCACCTGTCGCAGGGCGTCGATCTGCTTTTCCTCTACGCCTATGCTTTCGGCCGCCATTCGGCCGCGGCGATGACGCACTGCATGTTCCTTCTGACGTTGCCCTTGCTCATCGTCTGTTTCGGGCGAAGGCACTCGATCCCCGGACCGTCGGTGGCGGCGGCGCTGCTGGTCTTCGCTTCGCCGGTGGTCGCCATCGACGGCGCTTCCGCTTACATTGACGCCGCTCTGGCCTGCATCCTCTTCACCATCTTCTATGCCGCTGAAACTCAGCGGGACAACCCTTCGCATCAAGGCGCGCTGCTGCTCGGCATTCTGTCCGGAGGCGCCTATGCGGCCAAGTACACTGCGTTCGTCGCTTTTCCTTTCGCGCTCATCGTGCTGGTTTTCGCGCTGCGACGCGCCCGGTTGCCAGTGCTGAAGCCGCTCACCATCTTCACGGCCGCTGCGGCGGTCTTCGTTTTGCCCTGGATGCTGCGCAACTGGGTTCTCTACTCGAATCCCTTCTCGCCGCTGCTCAACGCCTGGTTCCCGAATCCGTTCATCAACATCTCGTTCGAGCAGGAATATTCGAGATGGATGAGGATGTACCCAGGCGTCAATGGCTACTGGGACCTGCCCTACCTGCTCACCGTGCGCGGCGAGTTCATCAGCGGCCACCTGGGCCCTGTTTTTCTGTTGAGCCCGCTGGCGTTGTTCGCGCTGCGATCACCACTGGGGCGGCGAATCCTGCTCGCCGCGCTCTTCTTCGCCCTGCCCTACCCGCTGAACATCGGCACGCGATTTCTGATCCCCGCGCTGCCGCTGGTGGCATTGGCGATGTGCATGGCCGTGCCGTCCAGGATTGCGGGGATGGCGCTTGCCGCCGTCGTCGCCGTCCATGCCGCGACCGTGCTGCCGCCAGTGGTCGGACGTTCGCGGTCCGCGTTGTCCTGGCACATCCCCAACCTGCCTTGGCGCGCGGCGTTGAGACTGGAACCGACGGAGGCCTACCTGACGCGTGTCTCGCCCGAGTGGAGAGTGGCGCGCATGGTCGAGCGGGCGACGCCGGACAACGCGGTCGTGCTCTCTCTCACGCAACTCGCCGAAGCCTACACGACACGGCCGATCTGGGTGAACTATCAAAGCGCGACGGGGGAGAGATTGTGCGACATGCTGTATGTCGCGCTCGACCCGAACTTCCAGCCGTCGCGGCGCAACTTTTTCTCTTTCCCTCGTCAGAAGCTGTCCCGGTTCCGCCTGGTTCAGACCGCGCCGCCGGGCCCGCGTGATATCTGGTCGATGACGGAGATGCGCGTGTTCGATGGGGATCGGGAAATCCCCTCATCCCCATCGTGGAAGCTGAATGCGTCGGACGCGCCGTGGACAATGCCGTTTGCCTTCGACGGCAACCCCGTGACGCGCTGGCGCGCCTGGCGCTGGTTGGCTCCAGACATGTGGGTCTCCTTCGAATTGCCGCAAGCGGCTGATGTCACCGCGGTCGGCATCGATTCGCCGTCGGACCACTACGCCGCCAGACTCCATCTCGAAGGCCTCGCCGCCGGGGGGGAGTGGAAGAAGTTGTCTACCGAACCCAGGGCCGTCGGACTGGCTCCGCCGCTTGGTATGCGCCGCCTGGCGACACGTGGGTTGCTGCGCGGCGGGGTGTCCCACCTGGCCGTTCCGGACAGCAACCCCTATGCGAACGACTTCCGCGAAAAGCCGGATCTGTGGGGCATCACCGAAGTAGGCAACGAGAGCGGCGTGCGGCTCTATAGACTGGAACAAGCATGTCTCACCTCTTTCTCGGTGTCGACGGAGGCCAATCCTCCACCACGGCCCTGATCGCCGATGATTCGGGGCGCGTCCTCGGACAGGGCCGTTCCGGGCCCTGCAACCATGTGGCGGCCAGCGAAGCGCGGGCCAAGTTCATCCGGGTGATCGCGCAATGCGCCGGCGAAGCGCGGCGCGCCGCCGGGCTTGAACCCGATTCGCCCTTCGAGGGCGCCTGTCTCGGCTTCTCCGGCGGACCGGCCGACAAGGATTCAATCATCGCCGAGATCCTGACAATCAAGCACCGCTTCGTCACACACGACGGTTTGATAGCTCTCACCGGCGCCACGGCCGGCGCGCCCGGCGTCATCACCATCGGCGGCACCGGGTCCATCAGCTTCGGCCGCAACGCCGAAGGCCGCATGGGAAGGGTTGGCGGCTGGGGCTTTGTTTTCGGCGACGAGGGCGGCGGCTTCGATCTTGTCCGCCAGGCGCTGCGGGCCGCGCTGCGCATGGAAGAGGGTTGGGGACCGAAGACCGCGATGCGCGATCTGTTGCTCGAAGCGGGCCAGGCGCGCAACGCCAATGAACTGCTGCATAAGTTCTACACGCCGGACTTCCCGCGCGACAAAGTGGCCTCTCTTGCGCCGTTGATCGAGAAGGCCGCGCAGGAGGGCGACATCATCGCGGGCGACATTCTGTCAGTCGCGGCGCAACAGCTTGCATCATCGTCGGCCGCCTGCCGCCGAATGTTGTTCGACGACAACGAGCCGGCGCGCGTGTCGTGGGTCGGCGGCGTCTTTCGCATGAATGCCGTCCTCGAACGCTTCCGCGAATTGACCGGATCAAATTCGATGAACCGTGTTGGACCGCCCGATTATGGTCCGGCTGCGGGCGCGCTGCTGGAAGCCTATCGGACCGCGGGCCTCGCCTTGCCCACGCTCACGAATCTACCCGACGAGAAGCCGCGGCCGTTGACTTGACCGCACTCAGCCTCCTGCCGGGGCCGGCGGCTCAGTCCTGCGGACTTTGCTGCAGGAAGTCGCGCAGGCGGTGGCTTCTGCTGGGATGGCGCAGCTTCCTCAGCGCCTTGGCCTCGATCTGGCGGATCCGCTCGCGCGTCACGGCGAAGTGCTGGCCGACTTCTTCGAGCGTGTGCTCGCTGCCGTCCATCAGCCCGAAGCGCATCTTGATGATCTTCTCTTCCCTCGGCGTGAGGGTCTTCAGGACCTCGGCTGTCTGCTCGCGCAGGTTGAGATTGATCACCGCTTCCGACGGCGACGCCATGCGCTTGTCGACGATGAAATCGCCCAAATGCGACTCCTCTTCCTCGCCCACAGGCGTCTCAAGCGAAATCGGTTCCTGGGCGATACGCATGACTTTGCGCACCTTGGTCACTGACAGGTCCAGCCGCTTGGCCAGTTCATCATTGGTTGCTTCACGGCCCAATTCCTGCTGCATCTGGCGCTGCGTCCTGACCAGTTTGTTGATCGTCTCGATCATGTGGACAGGAATCCGGATGGTGCGCGCCTGGTCGGCGATGGCGCGTGTGATCGCCTGCCGGACCCACCACGTTGCATAGGTCGAGAACTTATAGCCGCGGCGGTAGTCGAACTTGTCGACAGCCTTCATCAACCCGATGTTGCCTTCCTGAATCAGGTCGAGGAACTGCAGCCCGCGATTGGTGTAACGCTTGGCGATCGAGACCACCAGGCGCAGGTTGGCCTCGATCAACTGTTTCTTCGCCGAATCCGCCTCGGATTCGCCGCGGTCCACGCGGGCCAGCGTGCGCCTCAATTCGGTCGCCGTGGCGCCGCAATCATGTTCCAGGCCGGTGAGTTGCTCGTTCGCTACCTTCAGATCGCGCTTCAGATCCTTGACGATCGCCTTGTTGCTGGCCTGCGCCTCTTCCACCGCCCGCTGCATCGTGGCGATTTCGTGTTCGATGGACTTGAACTGCTCCACCACCGCCCGGAGACGTGACGAAAACCGCCTCATCATCTGAGTGCTGAGATCGATCTTCCGGATGATCAGCGAGATCCTGACCAATCCCCGAGAGATGGTCCACCGCAGCGCCCGGTGTTGTTTCGGCTTGGTGGTCCGCGGCGTCACCACCATTTTCAGGCGCAACTGCTGCAGCTTCTGAAACTGTTTCCTGATTTCGCCAAGCGCCTCGATCAACCCGGTGCTGAATTGATCGAGTTCCTCCTCCGTCGAGAGGATGTCGGCCTGCACCAGCACATCACGCAGCGATACATGACCGCTTTCCAGGTCCTGTTCCAGTTGCAGCGCGTTCTTGATGGTCAGCGGCGACCGCGACAGTGATCGGATGGCCATCGACTGCCCGTGTTCGATGCGCCGCGCCAGCTCGACTTCGCCTTCGCGAGTCAGCAGCGCCACCGTCCCCATCTCGCGCAAATACATGCGCACGGGATCGTTGGTCTTGTCGGTCGATTCGGCGGCGGCCTCGACCTCGCCAATTTCTTCGACTTCCGCCTTCCCCGCTCGCGGCTCTTCAAGCAGATCGACGCCCGCCGCGTCCAGATCGCTCAGTAGATCGTCGATCTCCGGACCTGTCGTCAGTTCGTCGGGCAGAGCGTCGGTGATGTCGTCATAGAGGACATACCCCTTCTCTCTCCCCATTTCGATGAGACGTTGAAAGCGGCTGTAGCGTTCTTCGGAACTCAATTCGAACCTCGTTCGGCCGCCCCCCAGGGCAGGAAAGCTTCTGCTCATCTTACAACACGCCGTCACACGGGCGCGGCTTCAGCGCTTCTTCTCCATCTCGCGCAACTGGGCCGCCAACTCCAGCGCCCGTCCCAGATCGCCCGACCGCTCCGCCTCCTTGATCTGCCGCTTTACCTCATCGCGCTCCGATTGCAGACGACCCGCCGCCAGCTTCTTCACAATCCCCAGCGCCTGCTCCAGGCTTGGTTCATCTCTCAGAATCTCATCGGCTTCCAGCAGACAGGAGAATAGCTTCCTGTCTGCTTCGTCGAGCCGGGCGCTGACGGCTGAGAAGTTCGGAGTTTCGCCCTCGGCCGTCATCTTCAGGATCGTATCGATGATCCGGCCCGTCTTCAGCATCGAAGGCAGGTTCATCTGCCGCAGCACCGGACCCACCTCGTCACGGATCTCGGCGCTTGTCACCAGACAGTTCAACAACAATAACTCGACTTCAGGGACGGCGTAAGAGCCGACAATCGCTCTCATTTCACGCTTCCCTGCCACGGCCTTCCTGTATTCATCCCGAAGCACACTTCGGTCGACGCCAAGCAACTCAGCCACTGTGCTGGCAGCGAGATGACGCCGATTAGGGTCCGGAACAAGCTTAAGTCGGTTGAGGATGGAGTTGAGAACCTGGCTCATGACATCCGGATCACGCAAGTCCTTGTGTTTGCGCGCCCAATCTGCGATCCAGTCGAAGTATGGAGGTGCCACCGCGATCTGCTGAAGCAATCTCTGCTTCCCCATTACCCTGGCGTACTCGTCTGGATCCTGCCCAGTGAAGAGCTCCACGACTTTCACACTGAAGCCCTCTGCGAAGATCGCGTCGAGACTCTTCTCGCTGCCCCGAGCGCCAGCTGCGTCGGGGTCCATACAAAGGTAAATAGTCTGACAATGCCGACGCATCGCCCTAATCTGCTCTCCCGTCAGCGCCGTCCCGCAAGTCGCGACAACATTTTCGACGCCCGCCGCCCACACCCCGATCACATCCATATACCCTTCCACCAGCACCGTGAACCCCTGTTTCTGCATCGCCTTCCGCGCCCGGTTCAGGTTGTAAAGCACATGGCTCTTCCGGTAGATCGGCGTCTCTGACGAATTGAGATACTTCGGCTCGTCGCCGTCGGCCATCGCGCGACCGCCAAAGGCGATCACCTGGCCGGACTCCGAATGAATCGGGAACATCAGCCGCCCTCGAAACCGGTCAAAGAATCCCGACCCGTCCTGGCGTTTCAGCACCAGCCCCGACGCCTCCATATCTTCGGCCGAAAACCCCTTGCGCTGAAACGCCCGCACCAACTGCGTCCCGGACCGGTCCGAGATGCCCAACCCAAACGCCTCGGCCACCTCCTGCGTCACGCCGCGCCGCATCAGATATTGCCGCGCATCCCCGCCCGCCGCGCCCATCAGCGTTTCGCGGAACATCTTCACCGCCATGTCGTGCATCTCGTGCAGCGCCGCGCGGTGGCGTGTCTCGTCGTCGCTATGCTCGCTGCGCTTCGGCAGCGGGATGCCGTGCTTCTCCGCCAGGTACTTCACCGCCTCCCAGAACGTGAAGCGCTCCATCTCCATTACGAATGACAACACGTCGCCATGCGCGTCGCAGCCGAAGCACTTATAGAACTGATGTTGCGAGTGAACCGAAAACGAAGCCGTCTTCTCGTTGTGGAACGGGCACAGACCCATGTAGCGGGGCCCGCCCCCGATGCGGCGCAACTGGGTGTAGTCGCCGATCACCTGGACGATGTCCACCGACGACTTCAGTTGTTCGATAAACTCCATTTCCTACCAGTTCGCCCGCATCCCGTCAGGCAACTCCATCCGCTGGTCCCGCCACTCCACCGGTGTCTTGGCCGCCTTCAGCACCTCGTCCCAGTTGACCCGGATGCCCAGACCCGGCGTCTCCGGCAGGGCCAGGTGCCCGCCGGCATCGACTTCGAACATCGGCCAGTCGCGCTCGTCCAGATACCGCAGCCACGGATCCACTTCGCCCGTCGCGCCCGACGCATTGTAGTGGATCCCCTTCGACCATTCCATGATCCAGCCCGCTCGCGACGCCGCCACCACTTGCAGCGACGCCATGAAGGCGATCGGCGACAACGGGCAATGCGGCGCGATCGCGATTCCGTTGGCCTCGGCCAAGGACGCCACTTCCAAGGTGTTCAGGATACCACCGACGTGCACCAGGTCCGGTTGAAGGACATGCGCGCCCTTGGCCGCGACGACGTCGGCGAACTCGGCAACCGTGCACATCCGCTCCCCTGTCGCGATGGGCACATGCGTCACGGCCGCGATCTCAGGCAGCCAGCGGTTATAGTCGGGCCGGACCGGCTCTTCATAGAACAGTGGACGCGCGAATTCCAGTTCCTTCGCCAGCCGCCGCGCCATCGGCACGTTTGTCCGTCCATGGAAATCGAACGCGATGTCCACCTCCTCGCCAATGGCATCCCGCACCGCGCGCGCCCTTGCCACAGCCGTGCGGATGCCGCCATAGGTGTCGATCGCCGCCAACGGCGGACAGGCGTTCATCTTGATCGCCTTCGCTCCTTCGGCCACCACCTTGGCCGCCTCTTCGGCTGCCGCCCCCGGCGCGTTGTTATTGCCGCCAGCCCAGCGGTAGACCTTTACCCGGTCCCGAACCCGCCCGCCCAACAGTTCGTACACCGGCAACCCTGCGCGCTTGCCGGCCATATCCCAGAGCGCCGTCTCGATCCCGCCAAGCGCGCTCATGAAGTGCGCGCCGCCATGGTAGAACGACTGGTCATAGGCTCCCCGCGCCAACCTCCGGATGTCGCCCGCCGGCTGGCCGATGAACCACTCCGAAAGCTCCCGCACGCAGGCTTCCGACGCGACAAGTTGGCCTTCGACCGTAAACTCCCCAAAGCCCTCCACCCCGTCGCTATCCACCACACGCAACAGCCCCCATCTCGGGGCCACGCAGGCCGTCTCGATCCGCTCGATTTTACCCTTCATGTCGGCTCCATTCTACCCCGTCGCCCGCCGTAGGACAGGCCTCCTGGCCCGTCAGGTTCCACCCCGGCCTGAAACCGGTCCTGAAACCGCTTGACACCCGCCATCAGTTGGAGTATCTCCAAGGCAGAGACTGGAGGTGAGTGATGGTATCGCCTAAACTCGTCCAACTTCTGGAAACCCACTGGGAAGCCGTCTCGGCCCGTTTCTTCCGCCTGCTGAACAGCGAATCCGGCCTGCCCAATCTCAAGAAGTTCCCCGAATCCGATCTGAGCCAGGTCTGCCGCCGCCTGGTGTCCAACATCGGTCAGTACCTGATGTCGAAACCCGGCGCCGGCATTACAATCGAGTACGAACGGATCGGGCGTGAACGCTTCCAGGAAGGCGTCCCCCTGAGCGAGTGCATCCGCGGCATCCAACTCCTCAAGGAGTCCTCCATCGGCTACCTCCGCGACCAGGAACTCTTCGACACCAGCGTGGATATCTACGCTGAAGAGGAGCTCGAACACCAGATCGGCATCTTCTTCGACATACTTGTCGTCAACCTCGCCATCGGTTACGAGAAGGCCCAATCGCACGCCGCCGCCGTCTGATCCCTCGCATCGCCCCCATCCCGCGATGTGTTACTCTAATTGACAGATAGAACGAACGTAAAGACGAGGAGTGTGTCAATCGGCATGCCACTGGCCGCTGAAGTTAAAGCTCAGGCTATCACTACGTACCGGGTCCATAAGACCGACACCGGTTCGCCTGAAGTGCAAGTCGCGATCCTGACTAGAGCGATCGCCCACCTGACGGATCATTTCAAGACTCACAAGAAGGACCACCATTCCCGCCGCGGTCTCCTTTTGATGGTTGCCCGCCGCCGCAAGCTGCTGGACTACCTCAAGAGCCGCAGCCCGGAACGGTACAAGACCCTGATCGTGAGCCTCGGACTCCGCCACTAGTTTGGCGCTGCTTCGCGCCTCTCGCGCGCGGATCCCGGTACCAAGGCAAATGTCCAGGCCTTTCGGACCCCAGTCGCTTCCAAGCGATCTGTGTCCGCAAGGCCTATTCGTACATGCCCTGCCGAATCCAGCCAGGCCCCGATCACTCACCCTTCCATGCTTTGTGGGCGCCTCCTCAAAACAGTCCCCACGTTCTATCGACGAATACAAAATGTCGGAACGCCGCGGGAATTGACTCCGCGGGTCCGGGGAGAATAACAAATGGTACATACAGTAGAAATCGACCTCGGTGGTCGAATCATCACCCTTGAAACGGGTAGACTGGCCAAACAGGCGCACGGCTCTGTTCTGGTCAGTTGCGGGGACGCTCGCGTCCTGTCAACGGCAACCTCGAATCTCGAGCCGAAGCCCAACGTCAGCTTCTTTCCGCTCACGGTCGACTACCGTGAGTATTTCTATGCCGCCGGGCGTATCCCGGGCGGCTACCTCAAGCGCGAAGGCCGCATGAGCGACCGCGAAATCCTCTGCGCCCGCATGATTGACCGGCCCATCCGCCCGCTGTTCCCTGAAGGCTACTCCTGCGATACGCAGATTGTCGGCCTGGTCCTTTCGGCGTCGCCTGAAGTCGACCCCACCACCATGGCCATCTGCGGCGCCTCGGCGTCGCTGGCCGTCAGCGATATCCCGTTCGACCACATCCTGGGCGGCATCCGCATCGGCATGATCGACGGTGAGTACATCATCGAACCGAGCTACGAGCAGCAGGCAAAATCCAAACTCAACATCGTCGTCGCCGGCACGGAAAACGGCATCGTCATGGTCGAAGCCGGCGCCACGGAAGCGACCGAGGAAGAAGTCCTCGCCGCCATCGAATTCGGCCACGGGTGCTGCAAGAAGATCATCGCGGGCATCCGCGAGTTGCAGTCCAAGGCTGGCAAGACCAAGCGGACCTTTACGCCGGTCCAGCGCAACGCCGCTGTCCTGGCAAAGGTGGAAGCGCTGGCGGGCAAGCGCCTGTCCGACGCCCTCAATACCCAAAAGCATGGCAAGACCGAAAGCTATGCCCTGGTCGCCGCCCTGAAGGCCGAAGCCATCGCCCAGTTCACCGAAGACGCTGACGTGACCGAGGCCAAAATTGCTTTCGAGATGCTTCGTGAGCGCGTTTTCCGCGCCGAAGTCCTCGATCTGCGCCAGCGGCCCGACCGCCGCGCCTTCGACGAGATCCGCCACATCTCCATCGAAGCCGGCTTCCTGCCGCGCACGCACGGTTCCGGCCTGTTCACCCGCGGCGAAACCCAGGCGCTGGTCACCACCACCCTCGGCACCAAGGAAGACGAACAGCGCACCGAGACCATCAACCTCTCGCAGACCTCCAAGCGCCTGATGCTGCACTACAACTTCCCCGCCTTCAGCGTCGGCGAAGTCGGCTTCATGCGCGGCCCGGGCCGCCGCGAAGTCGGCCACGGCGCGCTGGCCGAACGCTCCATCATGCCGGTTCTGCCGTCGGAAGCCGATTTCCCCTATACCTACCGCATCGTCAGTGACATCCTGGAATCGAACGGTTCCAGCTCGATGGCGACGGTTTGCGGCGCCACGATTTCGCTAATGGACGCGGGCGTGAAGCTCAAGGCGCCCGTGGCCGGTATCGCCATGGGTCTGGTGAATGAGGGCGACAAGTACGCCATCCTCACCGACATCGCCGGGGCCGAAGACCACTACGGCGACATGGACTTCAAGGTCGCCGGCACACGCGCCGGAATCACCGGCCTGCAGATGGACATCAAGGTCCCCAACATCAGCGTCTCCATCATGAAGGAAGCCCTCGAACAGGCTCACAAGGCCCGCATCTTCCTGCTCGATAAGATGGAGCAGGCCCTGCCTGCATCGCGTGAGGAATTGTCCCCCTTCGCGCCTCGCATTTACACCATCATCATCCCGACCGACAAGATCCGTGAGGTGATTGGACCAGGCGGCAAGATCATCCGCGGCATCATCGAGCAGACCGGCGTGAAGATCGACGTCCACGACGACGGTACCGTCAATATCTTCGCCACCGACGGCGAGTCCGCCAAGAAGGCGCTCAAGATCGTTTCCGACATCGCCGCCGTGGCTGAAGTCGGCAAGACCTATCTTGGCAAGGTGGTCCGCATCGCCGATTTCGGCGCCTTCGTCGAGATCTTCCCCGGCACCGACGGGCTGCTGCACATCAGCGAAATCTCGGAAGCGCGCGTCAACACCGTGCGCGACGAGTTGAACGAAGGCGACCAGATCCTGGTGAAGGTCCTGGCGCTCGAAGGCAACAAGATCAAGCTGAGCCGCAGAGCGGTTCTCGCCGAACAGCGCGACAAACTTCGCCAGGGTGATGGCGTCACAACAGCCGCCGCTCCCGCCGCTACCACCGCCCCGCAGGACAGGCCGAGAGATAGGGACGGAGACAGGGACCGGGACCGCGGAAGCCGGCGCCGCCGGTAGCCCCTCCTCGTCCTCACAACCAAACGAACCTGAGACCGGCCTGAGAGGGCCGGTCTTAATGCTTATCGGTGGGGCGGCCTTCAGGCTGCGAAGGGCTTCAGCCCGCCCATGCTTGGGAATTTCATCTTCAGATCAGCCCATGATGCCAGTAGAATGAGGTTAGGGAGGCGGCAACATTCTCAAGGTTTGTGTTCTGGCCAGTTCGAGCGCGGGCAACTCCGTCTTTGTCGGGACGGAAAGCACCCGCATCCTCATCGACGCCGGCCTCAGCAAGAAACAGACCCTGCTCCGCCTGGCATCCATCGGTGAAGATCCTTCAGGGATCGACGCCATCTTCATCACCCATGAGCACTCCGACCACATCTCCGGCCTCCCCGCTCTCGCCCGAGGCCTGAAGATCCCCGTATTCCTGACCAAACGAACCGCCCCGTTGATCGATTGGAATGGCGCTGTACCACAAGTGGAGGAGTTCCAGGCCGGCTCGTCCCTCGAGTTCGGCGACCTATCGATTCAGAGCTTCACCATCCCGCACGATGCGGCCGATCCTGTCGGCTACACCGTGAAAACCCAAGGGTTGAAGTTCGGCCTGGCCACCGACCTCGGCTACTTGCCAGATAGCGTGAAATGGCATCTCGAGGGCAGCCACATACTACTACTTGAGTCGAATCACGACCTCGACATGCTCAAGGTTGGCCCTTACCCGTGGGCCGTCAAGCAGCGAGTCCTCTCTCGTAATGGCCATCTTTCAAACGACTTAGCCTGCGAGTACATCAGCGGTGAGCTCTCCCGCGATGTGCAGACGCTCATCCTTGGCCACCTCAGCGAACACAATAACCACCCCTCGATCGCCGAGATCTCAGCCGTCCAGGCGCTCCAGGTACGCTGTGCATCACCTCAGTTGGTGGTCGCACTGCCGCGAATTCAGTCCGAAGTATTTCATTTGTAGGAAGAAGACATGATCGCCCGATACACCCGGCCCGCCATGGGCAAGATCTGGTCCGACGAGAATAAATACCGCCAGTGGCTCAATGTCGAACTGGCGGCATCCGAGGCACTCAGCGAACACGGCCACATCCCGGCCGGCGCGGCCAAGGCCCTAAGAGAGCATGCCGGCTTCTCCGTGGACCGCATCGACGAGATCGAGAAGGAAGTCCGGCACGACGTGATCGCCTTCACCACCGCCGTCGCCGAGACGATGAAGGCGAAAGGCGTGGGTGAAGCATCGCGCTGGCTCCACTTCGGCTTAACTTCTAACGATGTAGTAGATACGGCGCAAGCCCTTCAAATCAAAGCGTCCGCCGCCTTGATACTGACCGCCGCCCAAGGCTTGGAAGACGCGCTGAAACGCCGCGCCTTCGAGTTCAAAGACGCCATAGCCATCGGCCGCACCCATGGGGTACACGCCGAACCGATCACTTTCGGCCTGAAGTTGGCATTGTATTTTGACGAATGTCGTAGATCGCGAATTCGTTTGGTCGCAGCCGCCGAAGACCTCCGCGTGGGCAAACTCTCGGGCGCCGTGGGCACGCTCGGCCACATCACCGCCGGTGATGAGGAGGCGATCTGCGCCAAGTTGGGTCTGCAAGCCGCTCCGATCGCCAGCCAGGTGATCTCGCGGGACCGCCATGCGGCCTTCATCAGCGCGTTAGCGCTGGTCTGCGCACTCTGCGAGAAGATCGCCCTCGAAGTCCGTCATTTGCAGAGGACTGAGGTCCGCGAGGCCGAGGAGCCGTTCGCCGAGGGCCAGCAGAAGGGTTCGTCGGCGATGCCCCACAAGCGCAACCCGATCGTCAGCGAGCAGATCTGCGGTTTGGCACGCGTGGTCCGCTCGAACGTCCAGGCAGCCTTCGAGAACATCGCCTTGTGGCACGAGCGCGACATCTCGCATTCGTCGGTCGAGCGCGTCATCCTGCCCGATTCCTGCATCCTGACCGACTATCTTCTGGCCAAGACAACCTGGCTTGTCAGCGGCATGCGCGTCTACCCTGAACGCATGAAGCGGAACCTGGAATCCACCAATGGGCTGGTGTTCTCCGGCCAACTTCTTCTCGATCTCGCCGCCGCCGGCATGTTGCGCGAACAGGCCTACAAGATCGTCCAGGGCGAGGCCATGCAAGCTTGGCGCGAGGAGGGCGACTTCCGTAAAACCATGGAAAACCATGAGGAGGTCCGCAGGTTCCTCACCAGCGAACAAATTGCGAACTCCTTCTCCGTGGAGCGGCAGTTGCGCAGCGTCGACGCCATCTTCGCCCGGGTCTTCCAGCAGTGAGGGTACCAATTGCGGACACCCACTCTCTTCGTTCGCGGCCTCCAATCCAGGCGTAACTTACTGTAACGATTAAGTTTGTTTTAGTTTTGTCGTTATGACGACTACTGCGACTGTAGCAATAAAAAGTATGGCTACGATTTATGGTTTTTGGGATAGACTGATCTCGGCGGCACTGTCCGCCGGTCGTCAGATGAGGCAGTACATAAGGTGATCACCACAGTGAGCAGAGTCAGTGAGCGCACGCAGCGGCACACGGAGGCCAAGCAGGCGGGTTTCGCCCGTGTCCTGCTGGCCGACGACAATCCGGCTTCGCGTCTCACGCTGCAGACCGTCCTCGAAACCGTCGGTTACAGGGTAGACACCGCCGCCTCGTCGGCCGAAGCCGTGGGATTGATGGACGCGGCCGAGTACGCGCTGGTGCTGAGCGAGCTTTCGATGGAATCGCCCGAAGCCGGGTTGAAGGTGATCGAGCACGCACGGATGAAGGCCTACCATCCGGCGACGGCGATCGTGACCAGCAGCGAAGCACAGAGTTCGAGGCGAGCCGGTTCCCAGTGCCTGATCCGGCCTGAGAACGTCCCCGAACTGCTGACTAAGGTCGCGTCGCTCATCGGTAGCCGCGCCTCGCGCCGCGCCGCCAAGACGATGCGTTAGAAAGCGGCGTCCCCGGCCTACCGCAGCTTCCCTACAGTATTCTCGAACTCGTCGAGCCCCCCGGCAAAGAAATGGTCTTTCGCCTCGACCCAGTGGATCTGCTTCGGGTGCCAGAGGCGGCCGTAGAGCGCTTCCAACTCGGGTCTTGGACCGAATTCGTCTACAGTGCTGTGAATGAAGATGCGCGGGATGCGCATGGAGAACAGCAGTTCGTGGCTCTTGTAGACCGTCGGATAGCCCGCCAGAACGAGCCGCCGCGGCGCGGTCCCCTGAAGCGTCGCGGCCAATCTCGCCGAGACGCGGGAACCGAATGAAAACCCGGCCAACGCGAAGGGCAGATGCGGATATCGGCCGCGCAGAAACTCGAGCGCGGCGCGCGCGTCCTCAGTCTCGCCGCGGCCGTCGTCGTGTTTCCCTTGACTCAAGTGGACGCCGCGGAAGTTGAAGCGCAGCACGGCGCAGCCTGAATTGCGCAGTGCACGCGCCAGGCGGTGGACCACCTTGTTGTGCATCGTCCCGCAGCCCAGTGGATGCGGATGGCAGACCAGCGCCGCCTCGACGGGTTCCCGCCCCGCCGGAGCTTCGAGGATCGCTTCCAGGCGGCCCGCGGGTCCGTCGATGAACAGCGATTCAATCTGCCGGCCGGCCATGGAACCTGCGGCTAGTTGGACCGGTAGTTTGTGAACTGCATGTCGATGCCGAAGTCGGCCGACTTCAACATCGCGATGACATCCTGGAGCGAATCGCGGTCGCGCCCTGAGACCCGCACCAGGTCGCCCTGAATCGAGGCTTGCACCTTCTTCTTGGTATCTTTGATCGCCTTGACGATCTCGCGCGCCTTCTCGATCGGGATACCGTTCTGCAACGTAACTTCCTGGCGGACGCGCGAACCGCCGGCAGGGTGAATCGTGCCGAAGGTGAGCGCCTTCAGGGGCACCTTGCGCTTGACGAGCTTGGACTCGAGAATTTCGGTGACGGCGCGCAGTTTGAACTCGTCGGGAGCGTCGAGCATGAGCGTGTGCTCCTTCTCGTTGAGTTCGATGGAGCTCTTCGAGTCCTTCAGATCGTAGCGGGTGATGATCTCTTTCATCGACTGCTGGATGGCGTTCACGACCTCGGGCAGTTCCACGAGGCTGACGATATCGAATGTATTTTCGGGCATGATCTTCCTATTGGATACTTCGGCATGCGACACGGCGTCAGGTCAGTGGCCGAGCGCGATGAGAACTTTTTCGGTGATCTCCTGGACCAGCGTTGGCAACGAGCGGTCCAGGGCAACGGTGACGGCGGCCCGGACCCTGTCCGGGTCGATCCGAGGGGCGGCGATCGGCCCCGTGGTCTTCGCCTCAGCCGCCTCAGCCGGCGCAACCGGCTCGGCGAACAACCCCCTGGCGAATCGCGACTTGTCGATCAACGGGCGGATCGTCTCCAGTACCACCGACGCTTCGAACGGCTTCTTCAGGACGGCGTCGGCTCCGGCTCGCCGGGCCTCTTCTTCGTCCACCGGTTCGAGCAGTCCCGCGATCAGGATGACGCCCGCATGGCGGTGCGCCTCGGATGCGCGAATCAGCCGGCAGATGTCATAGCCGGAGTGGACCGGCAGGAAGACATCCACAAGAACCAGATCCGGTTGAACGTCGTCCAAACGAAGCAGCGCCGTTTCCCCGTCGGTGACGGTCACCACCTCATAGCCCTCTTCACGCAGGATCCGCTCGCCCATGCGTTGCGCGTGCGGGCTGTCGTCGGCCAGCAGGACTCGGGTGGTCATTGAAAACGCTACTTCTTCTTGCCGGATTGCTTCTTGCCGTCGTCTTTCTTGGTTGAACCGGCTGGCTCGTCCTTGGCCGGGGCGGCGGTCTGGGCGCCTGGCTGATTCATGCGCGCGTCAGGCTGGCTGTCGAGCGCGGTTGTGTCTGCGGCCACAGGCGACGCGGTGACGTCGCTGACGCCCTGCTGCTGACCGGAGCCAGGCACTGGAATGGTCGCCGGCAGGCTCGGACGCAGCGTCGTCATGGCCGGCTGGCCCGACTTCGCCGCCATCGAGACATCCGGTCCACCCGACAGGAAACCGAAGTTGCGCCCCCAGAAGCCTGTTGGCGTGGCGTTCTCCTGCTCGTACTTCATGCGCGCGTAGGCCACCGGATCGGCCTCGGGAATCTCCGCTTCCATTTGAGTCAACCGTTTCTTGGCCTCGTCCACCAGCGGACTGAGCGGGTATTCCCTGACGATCTTCTGATACGCCTCGATCGATTGCGGACGGAATCGCGGACCCAGGCGGCCATAGCTGTCACCGAGGCGCAGCAGCGCATCGTCGGAATGGCTGAAGAGCGGATAGTGTTCGGTCAGGTTGTCCAGCCTGTTGGCCGCCGCCGGAAAACTGCCCTTCTGGTGATAGAACGCGCCAACCCTGTATTCGCCCTCGCCGATCACTTCCTGCACCTCGCGCACCCTCTGGGCGGCCAGCGGAGCGAAGCGCGAATTTGGGAACTGGGTCAGGATCATCCGGCACTCTTCTTCCGACCGGATCATGTGGATCGAGTCGCGGTCCGGCTTCACCATCTGCTTGTACTGCATGTCGCAGATCTTCATCTGCGCTTCGGCGGACTCCTCCATCGTGGGGTAGAACAGGATGAAGTCCTTGTACTCGGCCTCGGCCTGCGCGTAGCCGTTCGAGCCGCCCTCCCTCATCCAGGAGTCGGCGATAGCAAGCTTCGCCTTGGCCAGAAACTCGCTGGTGTCGTAAGTGTTGATCAGGGTATTGAGGGTCAGCCGCGCCACTTCGTAGCGGCCCTTCTCAATCTCCTTGATCCCCTTATCAAAGAGCACCTTGTCTGGCTGCTGGGTGTCTTTCGAGATGGGGTTTTCGTACTTGCGCCCGCGGCAGCCCGCCACCGTCAGGGCGGCGAGAATGGCGGCCGCGGCCAGAGCCCGGCGGCATCCGCGTCCGGAAATGAATTGTCTGATCAAACCGGTCACCTCATCAGATTGGTCGTCATCATCCGCGATCCGCCTCATGCCTGGCGAGTGTAGGCCGATTCGGCGGCCTTGCGAAGCGCCGCCACGGCGGCAGCCGGATCCGGAGCCGCAAACACGCTGGAGCCGGCGACGAACCAGTCGACGCCCGCTTCAGCGACCTTACCTATATTATCCACGGTTATGCCGCCATCGATCTCGATGGCGAACTTCAGGCCGTCACGCTGGCGGCGTTCACGCAGCGCGCGCGCCTTGTCCAGAACGTAGGGGATGAACTTCTGCCCGCCAAATCCCGGGTTCACGCTCATCAGAAGGACGTAATCGGCGATCTCCAAAGCGTGGTCGAGCGTGGACACAGGCGTCATGGGATTCAGGACGACGCCCGCCAGGGCGCCCTCGCTTTGAATGAGACGCAAAGTCCGGTCCAGGTGGGTACAGGCCTCCTGCTGGACGGAGACGCAATCGGCGCCGGCCTGGATGAAAGACTGGACGTAGCGGTCCGGTTCGACAATCATGAGGTGGACATCGAGTTTCGCCTTCGTCGCGCGGCGGACGGCTTCGACAATCGGAATTCCGATCGAGAAGTTCGGCGCGAAACGGCCGTCCATCACGTCGAGATGAAAAATCGAGACTCCGCCGGCTTCCGCCTGGGCGACATGTTCGCCCAGCCGGGTAAAATCCGCGGCCAGGATGGAAGGGAGAATTTCGGGCATTTTCAGGGGCTTACTCAGGTTATCACGGCAGCTTGGAAGCCGTCTCCCGCATCGCGGCCGGGCAGCCGGCTGTAAGCTTCAACACAGCGGCCGGACGCGGCTTCAGCGACGACCGCTTCGTTCTCTTCCGGTTCCAGAGAACATGTCGAGTAGACCAGCCGCCCTCCCGCCTTCAGGCATGCCAGGGCGTTGCTCAGCATAGACTTCTGCCGCACCGCATGACGCCCGATGTCGTCCATTGTCAGCCGCCATTTGATGTCCGGGTTGCGCGCCAGCGTGCCTGTGCCCGAACAGGGCGCGTCGACGAGGATACGGTCGAACACCCTGCCGAACGGCAGCGGTCGCGAGCCATCCAGGCGGACAAATCGCGCTCCCTCCGCCACGCCCGACCGAGCCATTGCCCTGAGCCGGCGTGGACTCGCGTCGCAGGCGACAACCACCCGCGGCGACGATTCCATCGCCTGCGCCGTCTTGTTCCCCGGCGCGGCGCAGAGGTCGAGTACCGCGTTTCCCGGTTGAACGTCCAGCAACTCCGCCACCCACTGTGACCCGATGTCCTGCACGCGGAAGCCCGCCGGCACCGGATGCGGCGCGACGAAGCAACCTGTAACCTCTGTCGTTTCAGCACCTTCCGGCGGACCAAACGAACCTATTGCCCGGATGTATGACTGAGGCGTCCCGATCCCCGCCAGCGCCGCCGCCTCGGCCGCTTCGTTGCCCCACGCCTTTCGCCAGCGTTCGAGGAGCCAGTTCGGCATCGACAGCCGCGTCGCGTCGTCAGGCCAATTTTTCGGCAATTGAGGGAGCTTTCTCAATAACGCGTTGACCAGCCCCGCAGCCGACCGCTTCCCGTACTGTTTGACCAGTTCCACGCTTTCGCTCACCGCCGCATGGTTTGGAATCCTGGCAAGGAATCGGAGTTGGTAGGCGCCCATCCTCAGCGCGGTCGATACCTCCGGATCCACGGGCAGCCGCTGCCGCCCCGACGCCCTCAACACCAGCCAGTCGAGCTGATTCCGCCGCCGAAGCACCCCGTAGACCAATTCCGTCGCCAGCGCCGAGTCCTGCTGCGAGAGGCTTTGGCGGCGGGTTTCGAGCGAAAACGCAATGGACTCGCCGCGCTCGGCTGCCATTAAGATCTCGTAGGTCGCCTGTCTGGCCGGGGTCACCCCTCTATAATAGGAATTTGGATCTTGAAAAGACCATCCTGCGCAAAGTCGGCGAGACGATCGGGCGCTATAAGATGATCCGCGAAGGGGATCGCATCGCCGTCGGATTTTCGGGCGGCAAGGATTCCTTCACCTTGCTCGAGATCCTGCTCAAGCTGCGCGACCGCGCCCCCATCGACTTCAGCGTCTGCGCGTTTACCATCGACCAGGGCAAATTTCTTTCCCCAATCGAGCCGTTCGGGGAGTGGCTCGCCGGGCGCGGCGTCGCCTGGACCTACCGTGTCGACAAACCTTCGGTGGACCTGATCACCGAACAGCCCGATCACGGCTGCGACACGTGCAGCCGGTTCCGCAGGCGGGCGGTCTATGAGGTCGCAAAGGAACTGGGCGCAAACGTGATCGCCTTCGGCCACACGGCCGACGATTTCTGCGAGGCCTTCCTGCGCAACGCGATGTTCACCGGCAAACTCAGCGCCCTGCCGCCTGTCACATGGTCGAGCCGCAAGGATTTCCGGCTGATCCGCCCGCTGCTCCAGGTCACTGAAGACCTGACCCGGGCCTATGCCGGACAGGCCGGCGCGCCGGTGATCCCGTGCGGGTGTTCGATGAAGACGGGCACGGTGCGGCGCTCGATCCGCGACATTTTTGCAGAGCTCGAGCAGAATTATCCCTATCTCAAGCAGACTCTGCTGACCGCCATGGGCAACATCCAGCCCAGCCGCCTTCTCGATGTCCGTTATCTGGACCTTGAAGAGACGCGCGAGGCGGATGACACGAACCCCTTCCAGATCATCAACGAGGAGGCAGTCATTGAATCGTAACCAAATCGCGGTTGACCATACCCCGCACGGGCGGGAGATAATTGATATGGTTGGATCCCGCATCCGGAGGCCCCACATGCCAGCCCAGACGTTCATCGAGGTTGTATGAGATTCCTGCCCAGAGAAGAAAAGTTCTTCAGCCTCTTCCTGCAACAGACGGAGATCATTCTTGAGGCCGCAACTCTGTTGCACTCAAAAGTCCAGGTCGGCGACTCCGCGCTGGCCGAAGCTGTCGAGGCCATCCACACTCTGGAGGCCAAGGGCGACGAGGTGATCCACGAGATCTACCGCAAGCTCAACTCGACCTTCATCACGCCCATCGATCCAGAGGACATCCACCTGCTTGCTTCCTGCCTGGACGACGTTCTGGACGCGATGGAAGAGGCCGCGCACTGCATCGTGACCTACAAGATCGATCCCATCCCTCCAGCAGTCATTGAGGCCATAGGCCTTATCGAGTGCTGCGCCCAAGCGCTCCGCAAGGCGTTCGAGGCGCTAAGCGAGAAGAAATCCGTGCTCGAGCATTGCATCGAGATCAACAGGCTGGAGGGCCTCGCCGACAGGGTCGTCAGGAAGGCCGTGGCCGAACTTCTGAACGGGGAACCCGACGCCATCCGGATCATCAAGCTCAAGGAGATCTACGAGTACCTGGAATTGGCCACCGACAACGCCGAGAACGTCGCCGACGCCCTGCAAAGCGTCGCGGTCAAGAACAGTTAGTCGAGCCAGCACGATGGACGCCACGCTCATTCTAGTGATCGTCATCGTGACGGTCGCGCTCATCTTCGATTTTCTCAACGGCATGAACGATGCGGCCAATTCGGTGGCCACGATCGTCGCCACCCATGTCCTCACCCCCTTTCAGGCCGTCCTCTGGGCGGCCTTTTTTAACTTTGTCGCCGCCATCCCTCTGCTGTTTTTCCAGGAAGCCGGCGTCGCCGAGACCGTCGGCGCAGGGATGGTCAATCTCGAGTACGTCACCTTAATGGCCATGCTCGCCGGCCTGATCGGGGCCGCCGTCTGGGTGCTGATCACCACGTATTACGGCATCCCTGTCAGTTGCTCCCACGCCCTCATGGGCGGCTACGCCGGCGCCGTCATAGTCAAGGTGATCCTGACGGCGGGCTTGGATCATGCCGACGAGGCCATTGTGGCCAAAGGCTGGATTCTCACCCTCAGCTTCATCATCATCGCGCCCGTGATCGGCATGGTCCTGGGCTACTTTCTCATGATCGCGGTCTACTGGCTCTTCAGACGCTCGTCGCCGAAGAAGATGGACCGTTGGTTCCGCCCCCTCCAGCTTGTCAGTTCGGCGTTGTTCAGCTATTCCCACGGCGCCAACGACGCCCAGAAGACGATGGGCGTCATCACCGGCGCCCTGGTCATCGCCGGTTACCTGAAGGAGTTCCATGTCGAGTGGTGGGTGGTGCTCTCCGCCCACGCCGCCATCGCGCTGGGCACCCTGAGCGGCGGCTGGCGCGTCATCCACACCCTGGGAGCACGCCTCACGCGCCTCAAACCCCGTAGTGGATTCTGCGCCGAAACCGCCGGCACAATCGCCATCCTATTCCCCACTTACCTCCATATCCCCGTCTCCACCACCCATATCATTGCCGGCGCCATCGCCGGTGTCGGCTCCGTCCAGCGCGCCAAGGCCGTGCGCTGGCAACTGGCCACCGACATCCTTTGGGCCTGGATTCTCACCGTCCCCTGCTCGGCCCTGGTCGGCGGCATCAGCTATTTCGTCATCATGACCCTGACCGGCAAACAGTAGCCGGAGCGCCGTGCGATCATCGTCTTGAGCCATGGGATTCCTCTACCCCGTCACCCTCAACGTCCACGGCAAACTCTGCCTGGTGCTGGGCGCCGGCGAGGAAGCTGAACGCAAGGCCGCTCAACTCGAAGCGGCGGGCGCCGTCGTCCGCCACGAACGGGTTTTCTCGCCCGGCATCCTCGATGGCGTCTTCCTTGCCGTTCTCACCGGTCAGGACCCGGCGGTCAACGCCCAGGTCTTCGACGAATGCGAAGCCCGCGGCATCCTGATCAACTGCCTGGACGACTCGCCCCGCTGCCGTTTCGCCTTTCCCTCGATTCACCGCCAGGGCGATCTCACCATCGCTGTTTCGACCAACGGCGCATGTCCCGCGCTCGCCGTCCGCATCCGCGAAACGCTTGGCCACAGCTTCGGACCCGAATACGCCGCGTTTCTCGATATCTGCCGGTCGTTGCGTCAACGCATCAAGACCGCCATCCCAGACTTCAGCCGCCGCCGCGCGCTGTGGTACCGTCTGATTGACTCGCCCGCGCTGGACCTCTTGCGCGGGCGCAAGGACGCCGAAGCCCGCGAACTTGCCAGCAAACTCGTCGACGAAGAAGCGGCCGACTCGCGATAATCTAGTGACACAGCGCCGCGGCGCTGGTGATCGAACAATCTGTCTATGAACCGTTTCCTAAAGCCCTCGCTCGACTGGCTTCACCAGTTCAGGCTCTGGCTGATTGCCGAACTCTATCGGTGGCGTGCTCTCATCATCGCCATCATCACTGTTCTAGTTGCGCTTTTTGTTGCGCTTCAACCAGGGATCGGCGAGCGTCTTGTTCGTGTTCTGGGGCTCCTCCTTCAGTTGATTGGAATTGGGACTGTTGGATGGGGGGTATCCAACACGAAGTCTCAGTTCGGTCATCCAACGCTCATAGCCAAGGCGGGTACATCCCTGCGCAACTTCCCCCCGCTGCGTCGGTCGCCGATTGTGGGCACCGCCGCGCTCACCGCGGACGCCTTCCTTTGTGCTGACCGGGTCCGAGTAAGAGTTGGAGTGGGTCCAAACCCGACACTCGAAGCCCGGATTGAGGTTCTTGAGAAGAACCTGAGCAGCGTCGATGACGAGCTTACTCAGACACGCGAGCATTTAGAAGCAGAACAGCGGAGTTTGGACGACGCATTGCATAAAGGAACCCAGGCCCGGGCGGTTGGGGATGAGACTCTCCGCCGGCTTTTGGAGAGTGCTGCTACCGGCGGACTGCACATCACCGAAGCGGGCGTGGTCTTGTTGTTCTCCGGTGTTGTGCTTAGCACGCTCCCGGCAGAAATTGCTGGTCTTCTGAAATAGGCGCCGTCGTACAACCCACCGCAATCCGCCAATGGCGAACTCACCGCACCACATTCAGCACGGGGAACCGAAAGGCCGGGCAGTTCACGTGGAAGGACCCCGCCGCGCGCTCTGGTACCGCCTTGTCGAATCTCCCGCAATCGAACTGCTCCGCGCAGGCAGCGAAGCCGAAGCCAGCGATCTTGCCAGCAAACTCATCGACGAAGAAGCCGCCAACTCGCGCTAATCTATTTGGAACAGCGCCCGCACCCCGGCGCGCTGAATTGAACTGACATCGCAGGACCCGATTCCTCAAGCCCTCGCTCGACTGGCTCCTGGTCCTGGTCCCCACGACCCTGGCCATCAAGTACCTCTCGCCGGACTCCCATGTCGCCATCTTCATCTGCGCCTGCCTCGCCATCCTGCCGCTGGCGAAATGGCTCGGCCACGCCACCGAACACCTTGCCAGTCATACGGGCGAGGGCGCCGGCGGCCTGCTCAACGCGACGTTCGGCAACGCCGCCGAGTTGATCATCGCCATCGCCGCCCTGCGCAAGGGCCTGCATGAAGTGGTCAAGGCGTCACTGACCGGCTCCATCATCGGCAACATCCTGCTGGTGGCCGGCCTGGCCATGCTCGCCGGCGGCTTCAAGTTCCGCACTCAGTTTTTCCAGGCCGCCGCCGCCCGCGCTCAGTCCACTTTGCTCACCCTCGCCGCCATCGCTCTCGTCATCCCCGCCTCGTTCCACCACATCGCCGGACCCTCCGGCTGGCCCCGCGAAAAGGACCTCAGCCTTGAAGTCTCCGTCGTCCTTCTCGCCGTCTATGCCGCCAGTCTCGTCTTCTCCCTCGTCACTCATAAGGAGTTCTTTCGAGGCCTCCCGGCAAGCGAGGACATCGAGGCCGGCGAGACCCACGCCCATTGGAGCCTGTCGCGTTCAATCACCGTCCTGGCCGTCTCGACGGTGTTTATCGCCTGGATCAGCGAAACGCTCGTCGGCAGCGTCGAACAAGCCGCCCACGCCTTCGGCATGACCAGCATCTTCATCGGCGTCATCGTCGTCGCCATCATCGGCAACGCCGCTGAACACTCCACCGCCATCCTTGTCGCGCTGAAGAACCGCATGGACCTGAGCATCTCGATCGCCATCGGTTCCAGCATCCAGATCGCCCTGTTCGTCGCACCGCTGCTTGTCCTGGCCAGCTACTTCATCGGACCCCGGCCCATGGACCTCGTCTTTACCCCAGCCGAGGTGATCGCCGTCGTTCTGGCCGTCTTTATTACGGGGCAGTCCGCCAGCGACGGCGAATCCAACTGGCTCGAAGGACTCATGCTGCTGGCCGTCTATGTCATGCTGGGCATCTCGTTCTATTTCTTGCCGGAGGTCGTGAATGCAGGATCTGCTGCGGCGGCTCATGCGGGCGCGGGTCATTGACCTGGCCCAACCCTGTTATCCGGGCATGCCCCACTGGCCCACTCACCCACCCTTCGCCCGGGCCATGACTAAACTCCACGGCGACACGGTCCTTGAAGGCGGAGCATCGTCGGCCGCTGAATTCGTCGCTCTCGGCACGCATGTCGGCACCCACATCGACGCCCTCTGCCACTTCTCTCTCGACGGCCTGCTCCATGGAGGCGCTGAAGCCGCCCAGGTTCAAAGCGAATCGACCGGCATCGCGGTGCATTCGGTGGACCGCATCGCGCCCATCATCCGCCGCGGCATCCTGCTCGATGTCGCCGCACTGTTCGCCAACGAACCCCTCGAAGCCGGATTCGAAATTCTCCCCGAACATCTCGAAGAGGCCGAACTCGAAGCCGGCGTCATTATCGATGCCGGCGACGTCGTCCTGCTCCGCACCGGATGGGGCCGCTTTTGGCGCGAACCGCGCCGCTTCCTGAATGACCTTGTCCTGCCTGGTGCGGGGCTCGCCGCCGCGCGCTGGCTCTCCGACCGCGGCGTCCTGGCCGCCGGCAGCGACACCGTCGCCTTCGAACGGCTCCCCTCGCCGCGCATGGAAGTTCATGTCCACCTTCTGGTCGAACACGGAATCCACATCATCGAGAACCTCATGCTCGAAGACCTCGCCGCCGACCTGTCCTTCAGCGCCTCCAACGAATTCGCCTTCTTCGCCGCACCGCTCAGGATCGAGGGCGCGACAGGTTCACCCCTGCGTCCTATCGCCCTGCTGTGGGAGGACGAAGATGAGTGAGTTCAAAGGGCGATCCGGCCTGGCCACCGGCTTCCTGTTCTCTACCGCCGCGGACAATGTGGTAAGTGGAATCACCGACGTCAACGGCGGCGCAGCGGTGGTCCGAGACATTTATTCGGATTTTCAGATCCCCTAGTAAAGGGAATTTTATCTTCTCCGCCCCGATCAGCCCGATGAGACCACCATGCGTAAGCTCCGGTGGCTTATCCCGGCGGTACTTTTACTCGATGTGTCGGCTCAGACCGCGATTCGGCTTCGTAGCGGCCCGCTCCCAGAGAACATCCTTGGGCGCGGCACGGCCCGTTTGCGAAGCGCGACGCCCGAGAGCGTTGATCGCATCCACCTTCTGGTGCGATTCGAAAACGGTCTCGACGATGAAACCCAGGTGCGGCTCGCCGAGCGCGATATCCGCCTGGTCGCTTTCGTCCCCGATGACGCTTACCTTATCTCGTCGCCGTCCATCGAAAGCCTCGACGGCATCGGCCTGATCTACGCGGGCCTGCTGGAAGCCGCCAACAAACTGGCCCCATCGATTGAACTCGACGATCCGGGCCGCGAAGAGCAAGTCGTCGCGGAATTCCATTACGACGTTGAACCTGGGCGCGCCCGCTCGCTCGCCCTTCAATTTGGTCTCGAAGTCGTGGACAACCCGGACCTGCTACCGCACCAACTGCTGGTGCGCGGTCCGCTCTCGTCGATCTATGCCGTCGCCGGGCTCGACCCGGTGGCGTCCATCTACAAGGCATCTGAAGAATTAGTGCGTGGGGAACCCGTCACGGCGTGCGCCGGTCCTTTGGCCGGTGCGCTGCCGGTGGCGGCCAGCCTCATCAAGAGCTTCGGAGAAGGTTGGGACGGGCCGGGGCGAAACGCCGTCGAACTCGGCTATTGGATGGGCGCAATGGTCCGTTCCCTGCCTGAAACCGACGCCCGCGCCCAGGTGTTCCGTGCAATGCAACAGTGGACAGCGGCTTCCGCAATCACCTTTCGCGGACTCGCCTGGCCCAACCAGAAACGCGCCATCGACATCTTCTTCGCGTCGGGCGACCATGGGGACGGCTTCAAGTTTGACGGTCCAGGCCGCGTCCTTGCCCACGCTTTTTACCCGCCGCCAAACGCCGAAACCATCGCCGGCGACCTCCACTTCGACGCCGACGAACCCTGGAAGATCGGCGCCGACACCGATCTGTTCTCCGTCGCCCTCCACGAACTCGGCCACTCGCTCGGCCTGGCTCACAGCGACAATCCAAACGACGTGATGTACGGTTTCTACCGCCGCTATACGGGCCTCCAGGCCGGCGACATCGAAGCCATCCGCACGATTTACGCCGATCCGCTCCCGGGGAGTCCCGAGACCCCGGAAACCCCAGCCACGCCAACCGATCCTGAGACGCCGTCCACGCCCACCGTCCCCGGAGCGCCATCTGTTCCCGAAACACCCGCCACGCCACCGGCAACGCCCGTAAGCGACAAGACCGCCCCCACGCTTCTGATCACCTCGCCCACCCGCACCTCCATGTTGACATCGGCGGCTTCGATCACCATCTCCGGCGCCGCCACCGACAACACCGCGGTTTCATCGGTCGCCTGGACCACTTCAACCGGAAAGTCCGGCATCGCCGCGGGCCTCCCCCTGTTTAAGACTCCCGCAATCCCGTTGTCGTACGGGACAAACCAGATCGTCATCCGCGCCTTTGACGCCGCAGGGAACTCCGCCTGGCGTTCCATCATGGTCACTCGCCGCTGACAAGCGCGACGCCAAACCGGCCGTCAGGAAGCGGAGCCTCTGAGAGACGACACTACCCCATCAGCTTTTCCAGCTTCGACCCCGGCCGCATGATCGTCTCCGACCGCTCCGGGCCCGTCGACACCGCGCCCACTTCCACGCCCGTCTGCTCTTCAAGGAACGTGACGTAGTCACGCGCTTCTTTCGGCAGGTCTTCGTATCTCGTCACGCCACTGGTCGCCTGGCTCCACCCTGGCATCGTCTCATACACCGCCTCGACGCTCTCCAGCAGCATGTTGCCAGCCGGCATCTCGGTGGTCAGCTCGCCGCCCACCTTATAAGCCGTGCAGACCTTCAAATCGCCCAGCCCATCGAGCACGTCCAACTTGGTCACGATCAGCGAGTCGAAGCCGTTCACCATCGCCGTGTAGCGCAGCAGCGGCACGTCGAACCAGCCGCAACGCCGCGGCCGTCCCGTCACCGACCCATACTCGAGTCCCGCCTCGCGGATGATGTCGCCGCCCTCGCCAGTATCTTCCGACGGGAACGGTCCGCCGCCCACGCGCGTGATATACGCCTTAGATACGCCAATCACGCCGTTGATCTTCGTCGGCGGAACTCCCGTGCCCGTGCATGCCCCGCCCGCCGCGGCGCTCGATGACGTGACGAACGGATACGTCCCGTGGTCGATGTCCAGCATCGTGCCTTGCGCGCCCTCGAACAGCACCCGCTTGCCTGCCTTGATCCAGTCGTTCAGAAGCTTCGCCGTATCGCGCACCATGGGCCGGATCTTCTCCGCCATCCGCCGGTAGTCGGCCCGAATGCCCTCGTAGTCGATCGCCGCGTCGATACCGAACGCCTCGGCGACGGTTCGCTTGTCGGCGGCCAGGATGTCGAACAGGCTGTCGAAGAGCTTCTCATTCAGCAGGTCGGCCATGCGCAAACCGCGCCGCCCGATCTTGTCTTCGTAGCACGGCCCGATGCCGCGCGACGTGGTGCCGATCGCGATGCGGTCCGCCCGGCCCTCCGACATCTTCTCCACCAGCCTGTGGAACGGGAAGATGATATGCGCCCGGTTGCTGATCGCAATCTTCGACACCGGGTCGAAGCCGGCTTTTTCCAGCATGGCGATCTCGTCCAGCAACGCCTGCGGGTCGATCACCACGCCGTTGCCGATCACCACCTGCTTGCCCGAGTGCAGAACGCCGCTCGGAATCAGCTTCAGGACAAACTTCTGCGAACCCACCTGCACGGTATGGCCCGCGTTGTGGCCGCCCTGGTAGCGCGCCACCACGTCAAACTTCTCGGCAAACAGGTCGACGATCTTGCCCTTGCCCTCGTCGCCCCACTGCGATCCCAATACGATGATGTTGCTCATGGTTGAACTGCCAAACTTCTTAGTTTATCCCACCCACCTCGTAAAAGCCCGCCGCGCGGTCCTCATGTTACCCTCGTCATTGATGCAAGTTTGCGATGTCTTCCTCGGAATGGGCGAATCCGCCTTCGCCGATCTGCTCAAGCGGATCTCGATCAGCCGCCTCCGAACCTATCAGATTTACGAGCACGTCAAGCTCCGCACCCGCCTCCTCAAGCTCAACACCGAGAGCCTCCGCAAGGGCGCCCCGCGCCTCTGGGCGCGCCTCTCCGAGCAGGACCACGACCTCGCCGCCGACCTCGCCCAGGCCATTCTCGTCTCCCATCTCGACATGATCATCGCCGCCCTCGACACCCTGGGTATCGAACACCAGGACGGTTTTTTCTCAAAGGACGCCGACCTCTCGGCCCAACTCTCCGGCAACTGGCAGCAGTCCACCTACGACGCGCTGAAAGCCAAGTACGCCTCCACCGTCCTCGAGTTCTACCTCAACCACCTCGGCGCCGAGTCGGGCCACGCCACCGAGATGTTCAAGCCCACGTAAATGACTCTCTGGGAAGCAGCTCAGGCCGGTGATTTCGATCAGCTCCGCGCCGCCCTCGATGCCGCGCCTGACCAACTGAATGCCACGTCGCCCGACGGCTGGACCCCTCTCCATCTCGCCGCCCACTTTGGCCACGCATCCATCGCCGCCTACCTGCTCGCCCTTGAAGCCAACCCCCTCGTCCGGTCAGCCAACGCCCTTTCAAACCTACCCATGCACGCCGCCGCCGGCCGGCCGGCATGCGGGTCTCATCGCCCTCCTGATCGCCGCAGGAACGCCGGTGGACGCGACGCAACACGGAGGCTTCACCGCCCTCCACGCCGCCGCCAACGCCGGAGACCTGGCCTCGCTCGAAGTCCTGTTGAAAGCTGGAGCCAACCCCGACATCAGAGCCGAAAACGGCCAGTCCGCCCTCGATTTCGCAAAAACCCAGAACCACCCAGCCATCGTCGAACGCCTGGCTCGAACCTGAGATTCGCCTGCTCTCTTCGTTCGCAGCCTCCGGTTGGGGAGGCAGGCGACTCGCATCGCACAGATTGGCCCGGAATCAGACCCGCGCGTATGCCCTGACGTGCGATGCCCGCACGATCGGGTCGGCGATCTCTTTCAGTTGCTTCCAGTGCAGGCTCGATCCCAGCTTGCTGTCCGATCCGGCAGCCAGATTCGAACCGCCCCATATTTTCTCATCCGGCTGGTCCTCGGCCGCCTGGAACGCTTCGATGAGCCTTGGAATCTCGAAGACATCTTCGTCGTATGGGGAACCGCGGATGATGCTGTAGGTGTAGCGCCCGCTCGGACGTTCGCAGATCAGGCTGATCAGGTTCGTATGGCCCTGGCTGGCCAGCACCAGGCGGGATAGCGGGTCGCCTTTCTCATCGGCGATGACAAAATTGTACGGAGACCTGTAGAGGATCTCGGGCTCGACGGTGATCGGCGTAATCCCCGCCTGGCCGTTCAGCAGCGCCAGCAACCGGTCGCAGACCTTCCGAACCGTCCCGCGCACCACCGCCTCGTCGCCCATTACCTTGCCTAGCCGCCGCTGTTCCCGGTAGGGTTCGAATACCCAGGTGAAGTGGTTTTTCACCAGGTCGTCCAGTTTCACCGGATATAGCCCGCCGCAGACATCTATTTTGTTGTTGTACTGAACGATCCACCGCAGCAACGGCATGCCTTCGGCTCGTTCGAGCATCCAGTGGTATTCGAGCACGAATGCCGCCAGGCAGACGTCCTGGTCCGCGTTCCAAACAAACACGGGCACCTGCGGCCTCGCCTGGAGCCAGCGTTCCATCAGGCGTCCCTGCCGCACGGCGATGTAGGCCTGCATGGCGGCGCTCATCGACGCTTCGCGAATCACTCCGGCGTGGTGGTCGAAATTGACATGATGGCCCCGGTGCCCGGGCAGGTCGTCAAGCACCTCTAATGCGATGGAGTACTCAGGGGTGTCCTGGAGGAATTCATCCCAGCTCTCGAACCGCTTCTTGGAAACCCGAAGGTCGATGTTGGTGAACAGACTATCCATGGAGTTCAGCGAAGTCCGCTAGGCGCGATGGTTCAGTTGCCCCGCTTTCGCGGGGCCACGCCTCCATCGTTGCCGAGGATTTCGCCTCATGCCGTGCCGCGCCTTGCGCCTCATGCGATTCCCATTCTTGACTTGTCCGCATCCCGGCGTCAACTACGCCGGACGTCTATTAACGTTTACGACCTTTCACACTATGATGTAGGAGTCATCATGCTCAGACTCGCAAAATACTCCATCGGCGCCGGCGACCGCTTCGCCCACCAGGCCGCTCCGCAGCTTGAAGCCTGCATCGAAGCCACCCATGCCGGCATCGAAGTCATCCCCGTCTGGAACAAGTCGTATCGCGAGCATTCCATCGTCGGCTCGCTTCCCCCATCGGCCCGCGAAGCCGCGGCGCGCGCCGTCCAGGACCTCGGCTGGGTCCGTCCCTGGCACACCGACGCCGACCACATCCACCTCGGCAACGTGGACGGCTTCATCGACTGTTCGGACTTCTTCACAATCGATGTCGCTGAGGAAATCGGTGGCGCGGTTGATGCCTCGGAGATCGGCGCTTTCGTCTACCGTCACGGCGAACTCCTCCAGCCCCTCGCCGTCGCTGGAATCGAGACCCCGATTCATCTGCCGCAATCTGAACTCACCCGCATCGCCCGCAAGTATCTGCCCACCGTCCGCGCCGCCGGACGAATCTACCGCCACATTTTCGAAGCCCGTCAGGAACGCCCGTTCATCACCGAAGTCTCGATGGACGAAACCGATATCCCGCAGACCCCGCCCGAACTGCTCGTCATCCTCGCCGCCATCGCCGATGAAGGCATCCCCGCCCAGACCATCGCGCCCAAGTTCACCGGCCGCTTCAACAAGGGCGTTGATTATGCCGGCGACCCTGTCCAGTTCGAGCGCGAGTTCAACGCCGACATCGCCGTCGTCGCCCATGCCGTCTCCGTTTACGGCCTGCCGTCGAATCTGAAACTGAGCGTCCACTCAGGGAGCGACAAGTTCTCCATCTATGGCGCCATCCATCGAGCCATGCGGACTCACGACGCCGGAGTTCATTTGAAGACCGCCGGTACAACATGGCTTGAGGAACTTATCGGCCTTGCCGAATCCGGCCCCGCCGGTCTCGCCCTGTCGAAAGAGGTCTACTCGGAGGCCTTCGCCCACCGTGAAGAACTCTGCGCTCCCTACGCCTCGGTCGTTGACATCGATCCGGACCAACTGCCCGCGCCGCTAGTGGTGAACGGCTGGACCGGCGAGCAGTACGCCGCCGCCCTGCGCCACGACCAAACGAATCCGGCCTACAATCTCCACCTCCGCCAGCTCCTTCATGTTGGCTACAAGGTGGCTGCCAAAATGGGGGACCGGTACACCAACATGCTCGATGAAGCCGCCGATTCGGTGGCCCGGAATGTCAAGGCCAACCTATGGGAACGCCATATCCGGCCCGTCTTCCTGGGCGCCTGATCCGCCCCCCGGGCAGTTTGGAAGTTCGGCATTTGTGATATCAGTAGAGGTGACTGAAATTGTCATCCAAGGAGATCCAGAACCATGAGTAACCGTAGAACGTTCATGTTTGGCGCCGGCGGCGCCTTTGTCTCACATCTTGGCGCGACCAAGGCGATGTCGGCCAACGACAAGGTCCGCATTGCCGTCCTCGGCGTCAATGGCCGCGGCAAGGACCACATCCAGGGCCTCATGAAACAGCCCGACGCCGAGATCGTTTGCCTGTGCGATCCCGACATGGAAGTTCTCACCAAGCGCCAGGGCGAGTTTGAAAAGGCCTACGGCAAGAAGCCGGCCATCGTGCAGGATCTCCGCAAGGTCTTCGACAACAAGGAAATCGACGCCGTCACCGTGGCCACGCCCAATCACTGGCACGCCTTGGCCGCCATTTGGGCCTGCCAGGCCGGCAAGGACGTCTATGTCGAGAAGCCCGGAGCCCACAACATCTATGAGGGCCGCAAACTTGTCGAAGCCGCGAAGAAGTACAACCGCATCGTCCAGCACGGCGTCCAACTTCGCTCGTCCGAAGCCATCCGCGAAGCCGTCCAGTTGCTCCGTGAAGGCGTGATCGGCGACGTCTATATGTCCCGCGGACTCGTCTTCCGCTGGAGACCTTCCATCGGCAAGAAAGGCGTCGAACCCGTCCCCGCCAACCTCGACTACAACCTCTGGACCGGGCCCGCCCAGATGGAGCCGTTCTCCCGCCGCATCGTTCACTACAACTGGCATTGGACCTGGAACTACGGCAACGGCGATGTCGGCAACCAGGGCATCCATGAGACCGACCTCTGTATGTGGGGCCTCGGCGTCGATACCCTGCCCAGCAAGATCACATCGATGGGCGGCAAGTTCACCTTCGACGACGACAAGCAGACCCCCGAAGTCCAGACCTCGCTCTATCACTATCCCGGCCAGAAGAAGATGATCCAGTTCGAAGTCCGCCACTGGTGCACCAACACGGAAGACGGCGCCGGCGTCGGCAACATCTTCTATGGCACCAAGGGCCACATGGTCGTCAAGGGGTATGACACCTACGAGGTCTATCTCGGCCAGAAGCGCGAAAAAGGGCCGTCACGCCGCGCCGGCGGCGACCACTACGCCAACTGGATCAAGGCTATCCGCAGCCGCAAGACCTCCGACCAGAACGGCCCGGTCGAATCCGCTCACCTCGCATCGTCGCTGGCCCACCTCGGCAATATCGCTTATCGCCTCGACCGAGTCCTCACCTTCGACCCGGTCAAGGAGAACTTCGGCGGCGATGCCGAGGCCAACAAAATGCTCACCCGGAACTACCGCAAGGAATTCACGGTTCCCGCCAAGGTCTGAGCATTCCGCAATTTGCTAATGAGGAGGAGGCCCACGCGGCCGCCTCTTTCTATTGCCGGCCCAGATTCTCGTAGATCTTCACATTGGCGGTCGATGCGCCGGCGCACGCAATATCAGGCTGGCCGTCGCCCGTGTAGTCCTCAATTTTGCAGTCGGCCGCCGCCATCCCGCCGTCATCGAGGACCTTGCTCCGCCAGTTCATCCCCTTGCCGTCCGCCGCCTGGTAAATGGTCAACTTGTGACCCTTTCCCCGGAAGCCGCAGACGATCTCGTCCCGCCCGTCGCCGTCCAAATCACCCACCGCCAGACCATGGCCGTTGATCATCCCTCTCTCAAGCACAACCCGCGTCCATCCCTTCCCGGCGGACGCATATACGACAACCTGGTTGCCGTGCCATGGCTCGATCGCCGCAAGGAATTGCCGCTTGCCCAATTTGCCCAGCCTCACCTCGCTGCTGCCGCATTGGGGGCAAGCCCGCTCGTCGCCCTTCGATACTTGCGTTGCCTTGACAACTCCGCGCCGGTCCCGCTCGATTCGGTGCAGCCCCAGAAAACTCGCCGTCAGCAACTGCTCCCGCCTCTTGCCCTTCCAGCGGACGGGCACGATCGCGTGGAGAATCCCATGCAACTTGCCGTACAATAACTCCCGCTTCCAGATTCCAGGCTGGTAGATGTAAACCGGCACGTCGTCGTCATTGAGCGGCGCCCGAGCCTTCAACCCCACCATCGGACCCAGCAACAGCACCTTCTTCCCGTCGCCATCGAAATCAATGAACCGGACGCGATGCGCCGTCGGTACACGGTCGATCTCCGTCATCGTCCACGGACCCGCCGCATCCTTGCCTGCTTTCAAGAGCGCCACGTTCCCCACGCTGCGTTCGGGACTCGATTCGAACCGGTAAACCAGCGCCACCTCCGGCCTGCCATCGCCATCCACGTCCCAGGCGTCGGCGTTCAACTGCCTCGGCACGTCGGTCGCCATCACGTGACGCGCCCAGCCCGGATTCTCATACCAGGCCAGTTCTGACGCGCGCTCGTCGATGGCAATCAGGTCCTTCTTGCCGTCTCCATTCAGATCTGCGGACAGCAACTGATACCCCATCTTCAAATCCGCCGTCACGAGGATCTCGCGGAAGCGCGGCAGTTCACCCGCCGCCGCGCACGTCAATGCGAGCAGGAATCCGACTGTTTTCACGACACTCACCCTCCGGGCGTAACTCACGCCACGCGTCTAATTGTTCTGGCAGGAATTCGTTTCAACTGTCCCGCAGATGGACGAACCCCAACATATCGCACCTGACGGCACAGAAAGGCAGCGGGAGGAGAAGCGCCTTCTGGTAGAGCAAGGCGGCTGGCCCACTCGCCGGCGCCTGACATCTCCGTCCGCGCGGGAAGCCCTTTTGGGCCGCCATGGTAGCATGGTTAATTGTCAGGCCTCGGGCTCCGTGCAACGGCAGGCCGCAAACCCCGCCAGGTCCGGAAGGAAGCAACGGTAGTGGTTCGAACCGTGTGCCGCGGATCACCCGGGGTCTGGCATTTAAGAGGTCCCTCACGTGGCCATGAGCGCTCCCGATCCAACCGCCCAACCTTACCAGGTCAGCGCCCGCAAGTTCCGGCCACACGTCTTCGCCGACATCATCGGCCAGGAACATGTCCGCGTCACCCTCCAGAACGCAATTCGGCAGGGCCGCGTCGCGCACGGCTACATCCTGTCGGGCCAGCGCGGCACCGGCAAGACGACCATCGCGCGCATCCTCGCCCGCTGCCTGAACTGCGTCGAGGGGCCGACCATAACGCCCTGCGGCGTCTGCTCGTCCTGCATCGAGATCCCGCAGAATAACGCCCCCGACGTGATCGAGATCGACGCGGCGTCGAACCGCGGCATCAACGAGATGCGTGAGTTGCGCGAGAACGTCCGCTACCGCCCGTCGCGTGACCGCTACAAGGTCTTCATCATCGACGAAGCCCATCAGATCACCAGCGAGGCATTCAACGCCCTGCTGAAGACGCTCGAAGAGCCGCCCGAGTGGGCCGTCTTCCTGCTCTGCACGACCGAGGCGCACAAGATCCCCGCGACCATCGCATCACGCTGCCAGCAGTTCAGCTTCCGCTCGGTCGATTTTCAACAGATCGTCGGCCGCATGGAGTGGATCTGCGGGCAGGAGGGAGTCGAAGCCGACGCCGAAGCGCTGGCCGTTCTCGCCCAGGCCGGCGAGGGCAGCGTCCGAGATTCGCTATCAGCGCTCGACCAGGCCATCGCCAGTTGCGGCAACAAGCTGACCGGCGCCGACGTTCGCGGCCTGTTGGGCATGTTCTCGCTCGAATCGTTGGGCGCGGTGACGGCCGCGCTCGAAACCGGTTCGACGACCGCCATGCTCGAAATCGTTCAGGAACTCGAGAGCACCGGCCGTAACTTACAGCACTACTGCCGGGAACTCTCGCGCTACTTCCGCAACCTCCTTGTCGCGAAGATCACCGGCGAATTGACCCGTCTCATCGCCGCCGGTCCGCCCGAGCAGGAGCGGATGCGCGAGACCGCGGTGAAGTTCAGCGAAGAGGACCTGACCCGCTGGCTGCAACTCACCATCGACCTCTATTCGCAAATCCAATACTCGCTTCAGCCGCGCCTGCATTTGGAGTTGGGCCTGCTACGACTGGTCCATGCGGGCCGTCTGCAGCCGATCGAAGACTTGATCAGAAACCTGGGCCTGGGCGGCCGCTCAACGGCATCAGCGTCGCAACCACCCGTTCCTCCGCCCTCGCCCAAGATCGCTCAAACTGCGAAGTCGACTTCAGTCTCATCGGCGGGTACACCGAACCCACCTACACCTCCCAAGTCAGCCTACCCAGACCCACCTACTCCACCGCGTGCAGCATCAGCATCAGCGCCATCCTCTGAGCCGCCATCACCTCCCGTGGCCGGAGGTTCATTGAAGCAGCGGCTCATCGCCATGCTTCACGAACAGAAGAAGGTGTTCACTGCCGACGCCGTGGAGCACGCCGAAGTGGTGGAAAGTGGCGGAACGATCGAGTTCATAGTCTCCCGGCAACACATGCTGTCGCTCCGTGGACCGGAGGTGGGACAGTGTTTGGAAAGCTTGCTGGGCAAACCGGTAAAGACCAAAGTAACGATCAGCGAAAGCGTTTCCGCCCCGACTGCGTCAGATCCGGAACTGAGGGCCGCTGGTGAAGAAGAGGCCATGCGCCGCGCACTCGACAATCCCGAGGTCCAGCGGGCGCGGGAGCTATTTCCCGGCTCGACCGTGCGTAGCGTAAGAGACCTGAAGGAGTAGACTGAAGCGATGAAGATTCCCGGCGGAGCCAACCTGCAATCGATGATGAAACAGGCGCAGCAGATGCAGCAGCGCCTTCAGGAAGAGATCGCCGCCATCCGCGTCGAGGCAACCGCAGGCGGCGGCATGGTGCTTGTGAAAATGGACGGCCAGAAGAACTGCCTGGGCGTCACCATCGACCCCGAAGCCGCGGGCGATGCCGAGATGCTTCAGGACATGGTCATGGCAGCCTTCAACGAAGCCGTGCGCAAGGTTGAGGAAGAGACCCAGAAAAAAACCTCCGGCATGCTCGGCGGTATGGGCCTGCCTCCAGGGATGTTCTAGATTTTTACGATGGCGGATTTTGCCGAACCCCTTGCCCGCTTGATCGCCGAGGTGAAACGTCTGCCCGGCGTCGGTCAGAAGTCCGCCCAGCGAATCGCGTTCTACATCCTCAGGGCCAAACGGGAAGACGCCGAGCGGCTGGCCGCGGCCATCATCGACGTCAAGGACAATCTCGGACTCTGCGTCGAGTGCAACAACATCAGCGACGCCGAACTCTGCCCGTTCTGCCGCAACCCGCACCGCGACCGTTCAAAGATCTGCGTCGTTGAAGAACCTCTCAGTATTCTGCCAGTCGAGACCACGCGCACGTTCGAGGGCCTCTATCACGTCCTCCACGGCTCGATCAGCCCGCTCAAGGGGATCGGACCGGAGCAGTTGCGCATCAAGGAATTGCTCGAACGGCTCGGCGGCGGCCACGTCGAAGAGATCATTCTGGCGACCAACCCGACGGTGGAAGGCGAAGCGACCGCGGTCTACCTTGCCCGCCTGCTGAAACCTCTCGGCGTGAAGGTGACGCGCATCGCCATGGGCATCCCCGTCGGCTCCGACCTCGAATTTGCCGACGAGGTGACGATGTCAAAGTCACTCGAAAACCGGCGCGAGATGTAGCCTCACGGGCACGCCCTCACAGCCCGCGCAGCAGGTCGTACCCGTGGTCCGGGATGTGCGACCACATGATCTCGCTCCCGTGGCCGTGCTTATGGAAGATGCCTCGCATCAATTCGCACACTGCTTCGTGGCCGCGCTCATAAAACACCAGTACACTCGGCCCGGCGCCCGACAGAGCACAGCCCAGCAAGCCCTCGGCCCGCAGTTCCAGCATCTCGCTCAGCCCCGGCACCAATGGCGCTCGATACGGTTGATGCAAACGGTCCATGAGCCCTTCATGGAAGGCCTCCGTGGCTTGTGTCAGCATGGCGGCGATCAGCAGGGCCGACCGCTGGATATTGAATACGGCGTCGGCGCGCGAATACGTCGCAGGCAGGACGGCGCGCGCCTCCGAGGTCGGCAGGATGAAGTCCGGAACGATCACGGCTACGCCATAGCGCGCCGGCAACTGCATCCGCACTGCGCGCGTGATGCCTTCGGAATCGATCGCGGAAGCGACAATCGAACCCAGCACGGCGGCGGAAACGTTATCCGGGTGCCCCTCGATGCGGGCGGCTTCATCGAGGATCTTGTGGCGGTCCCATTCGAGGCCCAGCGCTTCATCGGCAATCACGACGCCTGCCACCAGCGCCGCCGCCGACGAGCCGAGTCCCTTGCCGATCGGGATGTCGTTGTCGATCTCCAACTCGATCATCGGCATCGGCCGCCCGGCGTGTTGCGCCACCTGCAGAGCCGTCTGCCAGATGAGATTGTTCTCGCCCGGCGAAATCATCTGAGCATCGCGGCCCTTGGGGTGAATGATCAACCATTCAGACGGCCGGAAGCGGCACTCAAGATAGATGCTGAGCGCCATGCCCAACGCGTCGAATCCGGGCCCCAGGTTGGCGCTGGTGGCCGGAATGCGAACCTCGGTCCAACTCATGCCGACATCTTGACCGCGCGGCCGGACTTGCAGCTTTCGTAAACGCCGAGGACGATTTCGAGCGCCTTGTAGCCCTCTTCGCCCGACACCAGCGGCGCAACGCCGCGCTTGCAGGCATCGCCGAAGTCAGTGAACTGCCGCTCAAAGGGAGTTAGCGAGATCGCCATCGGATCACTCGATCCGCTCATGACTTCCTTCTCCACCGGCGCCGGTTCACCAGCGTCGTCGATCACGTCCCACGCCGTCAACTTGTCGCCCGTGAAGATGCACGTACCCTTCGTCCCGTGAATCTCGATGCGCTCCGAGTATCCGGGCCAGAACGCTGTCGATGCCTGGATGACACCCGTCGCGCCGGACTTGTACTTCATCAGCACGCTGATAACGTCCTCGGACTCGATCTTGTGCCGCGAGGCCAGTTGCCAGTAGCCGAACAGTTCATCGACTCCACCGATCAGGTAACCGAGCACGTCAACCTGGTGAACCGCCTGGTTGATCAGCGCGCCGCCGCCTTCCACCGCCCAACTGCCCTTGATGGGCCGCGAATAGTAATCCTCCGACCGCCACCACTTCACGTAAGCATCGGCCTGGAGGATCTTGCCCAGCCGCCCGTCGGCGATGGCCTTCTTGACGAAGATCGTCGAATCGTCGAAGCGATGCTGGCTGACGACGCCCAACACGACTCCGGCCTGCTTGGCGGCATCGATCATCTTGCGGGCCGTTTCCAGGTTGGTCGAAATCGGCTTCTGCACCTGAATGTGCTTGCCGGCGGCGGCGGCGATTTCGATAGGCTGAAGACGGAAATCCGGGAACGTGCAGACGTCGATGAAGTCTACGTCCGGGTGCTTGCAGACCTCTTCGTAACTGGGGACAAACTCGCCGCCATACTGCTCGGCGAACTTGCGGCCAGCGGCCTCGTTGATGTCCGTGCAGGCCGCCAGCGTGAATCCAATATTCTTGTAAGCCAGCGCGTGCTTATGCGAAATCGCGCCGGTGCCGATCATGCCAACTCTCATGGTTGTACCTCCTGCGGGATGAAACTGTTAGCGTATCAGAGCGGCTCAGGCAGATGAAGCAAGGCCGGAATGATGGCATGATGAAGGAAGCGAGGAAAGCCGGATGATCGACATCAAGACAGCCATCAACATCGCAAAGGACTACGCCAAGGAACTGTTCGTCAACGCCCCAGCCAGCGTCGAGGAGTTCGAGCGGGAAGACTACTCCGGGAGGCCGGCGTGGGTGATCACTTTGGGTGTTCCTGCACGGGCCGACTCGGTTCCGAGGGACCCCTATCCAGGCGCGGTCTCCCCTCTAAGCCGATTCATGCCCCCCTCCCTGGAGTACAAGAGAATCTTCATTGCTGAGGACAATGGTGAAGTCCTTGCGATGAAGATCCGGGAATTCGCGCTGCGATGACAGCCCCAAGCCGGCCGGGACTGCTCGTCGATAGCAACCTCCTGGTGCTCTACGTCGTTGGCAGCGTCAATCCTGCACGCATCAGTCAGTTCAAGCGAACGCGCAAATATGAAGTCGCGCACTTCAGGTTTCTCTGTCAACTGCTGGCCCGCCAGCGCCGGCTGCACACGCTACCCCACATCCTGGCCGAGGTGAGTAACCTCACGGATCTCGGCGGCCCTGAGTTATTGGTTGCGCGCGGAATTCTGCGCGATACAATTGCCGTGCTTGTCGAAGAGCCGATACCCAGCGTCTCGGTAACGTCAGATGAAATCTACAGGCGACTTGGGCTGACCGACTCCTCGATCGCGGAAGCTGCCCGCAAGACCGGGTGTGAAGTCCTCACGGACGATTTCGATCTCTACAAAGCACTGTGGGATGAAGGGATCCCTGTGCACAACTTCACGCACCTCTGGGTCCAGGCTATGGCTTGCTGAGGTGGACAGCCGGCTCCGCCATGCTAATCTGGCTGCATGGTGAGACGGCAGATCGAACTTGATGATGAGACTGACCGTCAGCTTGAAGAGTTGGCGCAAGAGTACGAGGGCAATCTGGGCCAGGCGCTAGCTGGACTGCTGCGGACACGCGAGAGCGTTGAGTCGTTTCTCGACGAACACGAAGAGCGCCATCGGGACATCCTGTTGAAGCAGCGAGATCGGTCTGAAGGTGGATTCCAGCCGGATCGCGCTACTCCGTGGACAGAGATCAAGCGCCGCAACAGCCTGTGACGATCCTCTTCATTGAGGGCGCGGCTGAGGCGTTTGATGAACTCCCTCACCCAACGAAGAAGCAGGCCGCACGAGCCATCGACAAACTCTCTGCATTCCCACGAATCTATCCGCTGCGGCGTCGTGGGTTGATGCGCGGTTATCGGTACTTCGTGGCCGGCCGGCATCTCTTCTACTACTCCGTCTCGTCGACTGAAGTGCGAATCACGGCCATCATCCCAGCCGCCATGGGGAAGGCTTGAATCACTCCGCCGGCTCTGGGATCGGACGGCCAAGTTCCCTCGCCGTTTCAATCCACTCCGCGATCACGGTCTCGATGGCGGTGACGGCCTCTGCGCGCGTAGCCCCATCGGCGGCGCAGCCGGGCAAGTCCGGCGCTTCGGCAATGAAAACCCGGTCCTCATCGCTCCATCGGACAAAGACCGGGTATTTCGATTCACTCACGACTCTCGCGTTACTCCAGCCCGTGCCCGGTCCCGCAGACGTTCACCTCGATCCCCATCTCGCGGAACATCGCCGCCTTCGCCGCCAGCGCTTTGTTCGCGTCCTCCGCTGACGGCGCATAGGCCACCTGGATATGGTTCGCCTTGTGTTTGGCCATGAACTGGTCACGCGACACGCCATAAGTGACCGCGCTCATGATGGGCCATTGCGGCGTGGTCATCGCCCAACGCCGGTCGGTCTCTTCTTGCGGCAACTCGACCACCTTGGCCCGCCCAACGTCGGCACGCATGATCCCCGCATCGACATACACGCGGCTCCAGACGATCTCGCCCGGCTTCGAGATACCCTTCACCGTCCCGCCGCCCAGACGGAAGTACATCCCCGGCTGGCGTTCGCTCGACGTGCCCGCATAGCCGCCAACGAAATGCCGCGGCGGCGCGGCGCCCGAGATCAGGAACACCCAGACATAGTCGTCCCCATACTGCTCGCCGTAGCGCACATCGTGCAACGTATTCTCCGGGTCGTAGCCCAGCGACGTCCACACGCGGTTTGTCACCAGCGCATCCAAACCGGCGCACTCGTCCACTTCGTTGAAGTGCGGCAGCGCCTTGCCTTCATACAGGATCCGGCCATTGCCGCGCGCCGTCACCGGCGGACGATCCACGTTATTCAACAGCCCTTCGGCCAGGTCCGACGCCGGGGCCAGATCCTTCAGCCCCTGCTGATATTGGATGCCGATGGTGGCGCAACCGAAATCGTCGGCGATCCGCAGCGCGGCGATATACATCTTGCACTGCTGGAGAATCTGCGCATCCGTCAGATCGGTCTCTTCGTTCGGACCGGTGACGAACTTCATACCCTTGGCGTCGAGCCAAGCCTTCACGCCCTTGGCCTCGTCGTCGGACGTGGCGAGCATCTCGGCATACAGCGCCGACTGGCTCAGCCGTTCCTTGAAGATGCCCGTCCTGTGCAGCAGTTCGTCGGGGATGATGGCGTTGTACATGCCCATGCAGCCTTCATCGAAGATGCCCATGATGGCCTTGTCCTTCGCCAGTTGCCGCGCCAGTTTCGTCCCCAACTCCTCGGCCGCCGCCGGCAGCTTCAACGCACCCAAGGGACGCACGTGCTTGGTCTCGTGGACAATCTTTTCGCCCTTCAGCCACTTCTCCAGATTCGACAGGAAGAACTCATCGTCGAAGTTCTCGCTCCACAGCGTCGAATACGGAATACCGGCCTTCGTCAAGCTGCCGTTCAGGTTCAGCATCCCCACCAGTCCGGGCCACTGCCCGCTCCAATTGGCCACTGTCAGCACCGGACCCTGATGCGCATACAGCCCCGGCAGCACATGGTGCGTATATTGCCAAACCGCCTCGACAACGATCACGGGAGCGGTCGGCGGAATCTGACGGAACACCTCCATGCCGCGCTTCTGCGAATCGATGAAGCCATGTTGCTTGGATTCGTCATACGCGTGGCCGCGCTCGATCTGGCAGCCGAAGCTGCGCACCGCCGCCATCACCTTCTCTTCCGCTTGCTTCTGCGCTTCCCAACACACCTGGTTGGCCGAAAGCCGCAAATCGCCGCTCGCAATTAGAATGACCGTGTCTGCCATATCCTCTATTTAATCACCGCGCGAGGCGCGGGATGCGTCTGGCCGCTTTACCTGTCTCGAACCCTCACCTCCACCGTCGCCGAAGCGTTCGGGCCAACCACGACCTGCTGCGCGTTCGACATCGTCGCTGCCAGCCCCGGATCGTCCCGCCACATCATGCCCGGCGCGAATGCCGCCACCCGGTACTTTCCCGCGAGCAAATTCGTGAACGACGCATTGCCCTCGCTGTCCGTCGTCCCGGGCTGGGCGGTATAGCTGAGGCTCACCTCCGTCACCGGTTCGCGCGCCAGCGCCACCATCGCCCCTGCCACCGCCTTCGACCCGTCGGTCACTCTCACCTGAACGCTCGATCCGGCCGGTCGCAAGACTATGTCCAGGACATGCCGCTCTTCGCCTGGCTTCACTTCGATAACCGTCCAGTCTCCTGGCGATCCGTTGTACCTCACCTCTGAGACCTTGTACCCCTTCGGCAGCCTCCCTACCCGCACGCTGTACTCATCCGGAAAAACGCCTGCTACCGAAAGCGTCCCGTCCACCCGGATCACCGTGATCAGCCCGTCCATCGAATACATCGAGCTCTTGGTCGACGCCAGCCCGACCGGCATCTCGTTCTCGAACGGCTTCTGCTCCTCCGGGATCTCTCCCTCCGCGGGCGCCGTCTTGACCCTCCCTGCCACAGTGAACCCCTTCATCAATTGCAATTCGATCCCGTCGGCGTGCTCGTCCGTGATTTCGAGATAGACGGACGCCCGTTGCATCTCCGCCGCCGCTTCGTTCGGCGTCTTCACTGCAAGAGCGTAGGATCCCGCCGGCACATGATCGAGCTGAAAGGTCGCCCCTGGAGATACCTTTGCGCTGGCGATCCGTTGGAAGGACCGGCTGTCCCGCCCGTGCCGGTGCTCCGCCAGTGCCAGGTCAAGTTGCTCCCCGGGGGCAAGGGCTTCGCCGCCAATGACCCGTCCTCGAATCGAAGCGATCCTCTGCTTCGAGATTCGAATATCCAAACCCTCCATTCTCGCCCCCGGCAGCACCGTCACCGGCGACGCCTCTTCAGGACTCCCCACGCCTGGATAATATGCCCGCGAATATCCCCGCTTCTCGACGTCCTTCAACGGCTGGTTCGGCGCCGGCGACTTGAAGGCCGTCTGCAAATCCTGTCTCACCTGTAGGTAACACTCGCCCGGCGCCAGTCCTTTTAACTCGAACCGCCCCTGCTCGTCCGTCTTTGCGCCCTGTCCGGCAGGGATGAACATCCTGTATCCGGTCTGATTCCGATACTGATACGGCGCGACCACCAACCCCGCTATCCCCTCTCGCGTGTCGGCATCAAAAACCCGCCCAGACAGCCCGGCCTCCGCCTCGATGGCCAGCACGAGATCCGTCTTCGGCTCCCCAATCTTCAGGACGTACTCCGTCGCGCCCTTGCCGAAACGCGTTTGCGTCCTCACATACCCATCCGCCGAGACGAACAGCATCACCGTCGCCGGCGCCTTCACCTTGAACCGGAATCCCCCGTCCCGCTCCGTCACCATTGCCATCCGGGAGCTATCCGGGTCAGACAACCCCGTGCCTGGCTCCACCTGGTAGATGTCCGATCCGTACTTGTCGCCCGGCACGCCCATCCGTACCAGGATCACGCGCGCGCCTTCGACCGGCTGTTTCGTCGCCGAATCGATCACCTTGCCTTCAAGCGCAACCGGATTTTCCGGCGCAGGCGCTTGCGCCCACAGCGAAGCGGCGACGAAGAGAAGAGGAACCGATGCATGTTTCATGTTACAGTTTGTAGCACACAAAACCAGCCAGTACAATCCAAATCTGACCTACACGAACGCCAACCCGATCTCCCCGCCCACTTTCTTGATATACGCCGCCCCCTCCGCATACTCCTCCGCCGTTTTCAAATGCTCCAGCATCAGCGGCGCATCCTGTTTCAACCCCGCCACCCCGCGCAGATACGGCCTGTAATCTATCTTGCCGCGCCCCGGGGCCACTTCGACGAAATGCACATTCATCTCCGGAATCCAGTCGAGGTCCTTGGCGTGGCAGGACACGATCCACTGGCCCAGAGTCCGGAAACACTCTTCCGTGAACGCCGCGTTGAAGTAGAACCGGTCCGGCGAATTCACGCCGTTGCAGACGTCGATATGCACGCCGAATCCCTCGCGGTCGATCACCTTCAGCAACTTCAAATACGACCCCGGCGAATCCGGAATCGCCCAGCCCATCATTTCGTAGGCAAACTTCGCACGCTTCGGCTTCACCGCATCGATGATCTTCCGCGCGTTCTCGACCGACGCGTCGAAAAACTCCGCCGAGAAATTCTTCGGATGCGGCCCGTACCAAACCTTGTCGTGGAACGACCCGCAAATATCGACGCAACACCGCGCCCCGACTTCATCCGCCAGCGCCAGCCCCTGCGTCACCTTGTCCAGGTTCTCTTTACGCTTCGCCGCGTCGGCATCGAGCAAATTGACCCACACGCCGACCTCGGCGATCACGACATTCTCGGCCTTGTATGCCGCCTCGACGGCCCGGATCCGGGCCTTGTCGTTGATGTCGATACGCGGGCAATACCCCGCGGCGTAGCCAAGCCGCCGGTGTTCGCGAGCCAGTTCACGTGGATCGTCCGACTTGAGGTAGATCGGCCCCCCAAGGCGAATCTTCTTCTGTGCCGGCGCGGCCAAGACGGGTGCGGCGCAGGCCGCTGCGGATAAAAGCTCTCGGCGTGTCATCGCCCGAATTGTACCGCTAGTCCAGTCCGGCATACAGATCGTCCATCATGCCGGCCGTCGTGGCGCGCGCTTTAGCGTGCCGCGTCAGCACTAGGTCTCTGACCGCCCGAAGATATTTTAACAAACAATTCCACACGGAAATGTTTTGACCTATACTTGGGCATGGCGCGCCCACCCAAGCCGTTCCGTTTGAAGCCTCGGGACAGGAAGGATCTGAGGCAGATGCTGAAGGGAGGCATCCAGCAAGTGCGAGTGGTCTTGCGGGCACTGGCGTTGCTGCAACTCGATGCAGGGCTCAGGGCGCCCAAAGTGTCCCGGGCAGTGCCGTTCGCTGCACAGGCGATCCGAACGATCGGCAAGCGGTATCGAGAGTTCGGCCTGGAACGGGCGCTGTTCGAGAGAAAGCGAACGGGGCGCGCGGAACTGCTGGATGCATCGGACAAGCAGCGGATTATCGCCATGGTTTGTAGCCAACCGCCGGAGGGGCGGGCGCGCTGGACGGTGCGGTTGGTGGCCGAGGAAGCGGTCAAACGAAAACTGGTTCCGGGCGTGGGCCGGGAAACGATCCGCATCTTGCTCCAAAGCCACGGCTTGAAGCCGTGGCGGGAAAAAAATGTGGTGCGTGGCCGAGTTGGATGATGAATACATCGCCAGGATGGAAGATGTTTTGGCACTGTACGAGAAACCGTACAGCAGCGCCGAACCAGTGATCTGTCCGGATGAAAAGCCGGTTTCTCTGCACGGCGATGTCCGCCCGGGCCGGACTGCACGGCCTGGTCACATTGCCAAGCGTGACAACGAATACAAGCGCTGCGGAACCGCCAACATCTTCGCCGTCGTGGAACCCAAGGCCGGACGGCGCCTTAACTGCGCCACGCCCAACTGCTCGGCGGCACAATTCGCCCAAGTGGTCCAGCGCTTGGCCGCCCACTATCCCTTTGCCCGCAGGATCCACCTGGTGATGGACAATCTCAACATTCATTGCCGCAAGTCGCTGACCGGTCACCTCGGCGGCCAAGAGGGCCGCTATGTCTGGAGCCGTCTGAAAGCGCACTACACGCCCAAACACGGGAGTTGGCTCAACCAGGCCGAAATCGAACTCAGCTTGGTGTCCCGATAATGCCTGGGGACCCGCCGCATTCCCGAACTGGATCTACTGGCGTCCAGCGTCAGTTCCTGGAATGCCAAGGCGAACCGCGACCGGACCCGCATTCACTGGAAGTTCACCCGCAAAGCTGCTCGCACGAAGTTCGGCTACAAACGGAATATTTCTAAGCGGTCAAAGAGCTAGGCTGCTTTCGCACCCCTGCCCGCGGGACGGCATCCCATCTCCGGTGTCAACAGCAGCGGTTCCGGGCCGGCGCCTACAGCCTGACCGGCACCGTCACCGCCTTCTGCTCCGCCGTCATGTGGCGTTCCGGCGCGCCCACGAAGAGCTGCCGCGGCCTGGCGATCTTCTGCTCGCTATCCTGGATCATCTCCTGCCACTGGGCCAGCCAACCCACGGTCCTGGGAATGGCGAACAGCACCGTGAACATGTCGGGCGTGAAGCCCATCGCCTGATAGATGATACCGGAGTAGAAATCCACGTTCGGATAGAGCTTGCGCTTGACGAAATACTCGTCCTCGAGCGCGATCTTCTCCAGTTCAAGCGCGATGTCCAGTTTCTTGTTCCGGCCGGTCACGTTGAACACCTGCTCGGCCGTCAATTTGATGATCCTCGCCCGCGGGTCGTAGTTCTTATACACCCGGTGGCCGAAGCCCATCAGCTTGCCATGCCCGGCCTTCACTTGGGCGATGTAGGCCGGGATGTTCTCTACCGAGCCGATCTCGTCCAACATCTTCAGGACTTCTTCGTTCGCCCCGCCGTGCAGCGGCCCGGACAGCGCCGCGGCAGCCGCGGCAACCGAACTGAAGGGATCGGCTTGCGAACTGCCCACCGCCCGCATCGTGTTCGTCGAGCAGTTCTGCTCGTGGTCCGCGTGCAGGATGAAGAGGATGTCCAAAGCGC
>CAZLDN010000019.1:0-55600 GCA_964558355.1 uncultured Candidatus Solibacter sp. | reverse complement strand
GGCGAGGATCGCGCGTGGTGGCGAACGTGGTGGCCGGCGGGGGCGCTGGTGGGGGTGATGGTCTGGATGTTGGTCTTCCTGCCGACCGATGAACTGATCGGGCGGTTTGCCGCATTTGCACAGACGGAAGACGTGACGCAGGATACGCGGGCGGAGATCTGGCGGGATACGGGGAAGTTGGTGGCGGCGTATCCGGTGTTCGGCGCTGGATTGGGGAGCTATGAGGCGGCGCTATTGAGGTACAAGACGGCGGCGCCGGACAACTCGGTCGATTTCGCGCATAACGATTACCTGCAGGTGCTGGCGGAGACGGGATTTGTTGGGTTGGCGGTGGCGCTGGGGTTGGCGGGGTATGTGTTCTGGCGGTTGGGGCGGGTGGTGAGATGGGAGCGAGGGCGGCAGAACTGGTGGCTGGCGGTGGGGTTGACGGGCGGGATTGCGGCGATGGCTTTGCACAGCCTCGTGGATTTCAATCTCTACATTCCGGCGAATGCGCTGGCGCTGGCATGGCTGGCGGGGTTGGCGACGAGCGAGGGGCTGGAGGCGCGTTGATGGACGGGGCGGCGATAAACAAGGCGCTACCTGCGCTGTTGATGCCGGTGGGGTTGCGCTTATTTTTGACGTGGGCCTCCCTGTTGTCGCACAAAACTCTCTGTTCATCCTGATCCCTCTGATTTTTCTGGCGCCGGCAGCGTGCTGGCTGGTGGTAGCCGGCAGTTGACTAGCAGCGCGGTTGGTCAGACGCAAATTAGATCGCGGCGGCACAGTAGACCACCACTAAGCTGGTAGATCTTTCGGAGAGGTATGCCTCGGCTTGGTCCGCCCTTTCGGCTCAAGAGGCGAGAGCGGGTGGTGGTTCAAGGTGTCTGCCAGACTGCGGAACTCGCCGGGGGAGACGGGCACTCCTCTGGCTCCGCCCGGCCTTCGACTTCACAAGACTCTGGCGTGAAGGTCCGCTACAAGAGAAACTGGTGTCAGGATTAATCCCAATGCAGGCCACCCGAGATATTCCCCCAACCTTCGTGAGTTTCTACAACGCCGCGATCCTCGGCCCATACCGGGATCAGCCTGACAAGTACTCGGTCGAGACGGACTACTTCGAGGGAGAGGTAGCGACCACTGATCACTACTTCGAGGAACATGCGCGGAGCAGCGGGGCAGAGATCATTAGCGTAAGGTTTGGCTTTCGCACCATGGTGGGTGGCGACCTCGCGTTGGCCGTATGGATGGATGATCTCCGTAAATCTTCACCCGATGAACAGGCCAAATGGGACGGCTTCAGCGTTGGCTCGGAATCGTTGGCGACGGGGCAGGATGCGCGTTTCGAGATGTGGGTCGAACGCTACATGAATGGGAGCTTCGATGTCGAGAACGGAGCCCTAGCACGCACTAAGGAGCACCTGCGCGACCTTAATGCGCTAACGTTCTGCACCGTGGGAAAGCTGCTGTTTGATGAAGAGGATCTGCCCGGCCTGTGTTTCCCGGCTGCGCAGAATAATCACCGGTATCACGATGCTCACTCCGAAGCGTACAAGCTGTTGATTGATGGCCTAAACAAAGAAGCTCTTGTGGCGCTGAGCCAAAAGCTCAATATCCCATTGGCGACACCAGAGAATAATAAGACCCTCAAACTATTAGGGGAACTTGTGGAGAGTGACGTATGGGGCTCAATTTCCCCCGCGTTTGCTATAATATCGAAGAACCGCAGCAGCGCCGGCCACAGGTCCCGCCCCGCAGCTCAGAGGATGGATGCCTTCGAGCAATTCAACAGTGACATGACGAACATTGCTACCTCGTTGGGCCGCCTAAAGGACTATCTGGCGAGCAAGCTTCGTTTTACGATTGATTCATGTGTCAGACGGAGGGAGGCGTTGTCAGTGCTTTACCCAACATTTGATCCGCATCGCCAAGTTAAGCCGAATTACGCTATCCACGAGATGAAAAGAGTAGTGGGAAAACGAATTAGCTGCGTTGAAGTTGGATGGCGGGGGTGCGATCCAAGAATTCATAATAGTGAATTAATAATTCTCCGCTTCGATGACGAGAGCTCGGTTGCAGTTCACGCTGGAACAAATGTAAGGAACCTCGCGGAGAACCATGCTGGTTTGAAACCCGACGACCTGAATGTGAGTTTCATCGTGAACTTCGTTCCACCTTTGGAAGCGCCCGGGTAGCCAGCGTTCAATATTGTTCTTTGGTGTGGACTTCGGATTTCGTGAATTGAGTGCGCTGCACATCCGCGATTCCACCTAGTCGGCTGCTCTTGGTTGCTGTTGGTCCCAATGAAGGGTCGAGGCGTTTGAGGGCAGGGCCAACAGGCAGGGTGGTGTGGTCTGAGAGTGGGTATTGCGAAGCGGGGCATGGCACAACTGGTAATGCGAATGCTCGCCGCAGCGGTTGGAATTGTTGCGCGGCAGGTGGGCGAGGAGACGGTGATCCGGCATCTCGAGTCCGGGACTCATTATGGGCTGGACCCGGTGGGTGCGCGGATCTGGCAGTTGTTGGTGGAGGGCAAGAGTTTGGCGGAGGTCTGCGGCGTGATGGTGGAGGAATACGACGTCGAGGCGGAGCAGATCGAGAAGGATCTCATGGATCTGGCGGGCGAGTTGGAGGAGAAAGGGCTCGTCAGACGGCTGCCCTCGGAATGTCATACAACTGATTGATTTCACTCAACTTAGGTCTTGCATTGGGAGCGGGGCCAAAGTATAGTGAGATGGAAGAGATCTGTGTCGCTATCGAGAGGAATGTGTATGAAACGAGCCTTTCCTGGAATCATCTTGGTGTTGGCTTTGGCTGGCCTGATGTTCGCTCAGGGGGCCAGGGTAGCAACCGCGACCTCCTCGCAGCCCTTCACGCTGAACGGCGAGACTGTGAATCCAAGCGGTGTTCCGTCCTGGCCCGTGATGGGCGGGACCGAGATTGTCGCCGGTTCAGCGCCTGTGACCCTCACGTTTAGCGACGGATCGCGCATCTCGCTCGCGCCCGGCGCAAAAGCGAAGGTGGAGGTGGTGGAAGGGAAGATTGTTTTCCGGTTGCTAGCCGGCGAAGCGGCTTACGATCTGAAGCAGCTTGATTCGATCACCCTGCTTGCGCTCGACGCCGGGGTGAAGCCCTCCGGCTTGCGGGGCGCTTACGCGATCGCCGGGACGAAGCGCGCGGCGGCGAAGTTTTGGACGGGGAAGAACATGGCGCTGTTTTTTGGCGGCGCCGCGGCGGCAGCAGCCGGCATTGGTATCGCCGCGACGAGGGGCCCGGGTCCGGTGAGCCCCAGCCAGTAATCGTGAGTTTCCTGCGACCCCGCACACAACGGTGGCCGGCGTGCGCGGGAAGCCGCATTCTATCTCAGGATGGAGTTGTGCGGCGAATGAAGAAAGCGCAAGAAAAAGCGGCCACGCTCAGGTCCGGCAAAACCTGCGGAGCCGGCGCGATCCAGATCAGTGTTTCGTTTTGTGGAGGTAGATTCTATTGAGTTCAACGACCAACTTGCCGGGTGGCCGTTTTTCGTAACGCGTTCCACGCGGCACAAGGTTGAGCTTGATGGCGAAGAACTCCCATTCGTGGAGAAAGTCGGAGTGGCGGAAATCGCGCCGGGCCAGCTCAAGCGCCTCCACGTAGACCTTCCGGTACATGGCGCAGAAGACATCCGCCATCACCTTCTTGACGCTGCCCTGCCTGATCAGGTTCTCAATCTGTTTCCGTTCGAGTGGATTGCACTCCCGTTCCACCATCATCATGATCTTTAGTTCGTCGCCCGGCCCGATGGTGAGGTCTTCCATTCCTCCGCGCCGCTCGATCTCCTCGTACTTGTCGACCAGGTGGCTAAGAGGCCACCAGACGTAGGCCCATCGGGGGTGGTAGCCCTTGAAGATGAGGGGTCTGAACAGATCCTGCCGGTCCAGACATTTTTGAAAGGGGTAGCCCCCGCCAGAGGGGCCAACTCCAGGTGACATAAGGTACTCCTTCGTGCCGGGCGGCGAGTACCCTTTGACCAAACTATACGCCATGGGCTTGCCAGAGTCGAGGAAAAAGCCGCGGGGGTTGACCATGGTCTCGACAAACGGTAAACCCGTCCGGCGCGGGACCGGACGGGCGAGGGGGAGCGGGTTCAAACGGGGTCAGACGACAAGGCGGATGCGCACGACGCCGATCAGCTTTTCGAGTGCGGCCAGTTTGTCGGCACGGATCATGCCGGTACGGATCTTGGCGACCAGGGCCTTGCCGTCATCCTCGAAGCCGGCTTTCTTCAAGGCTTCGATGGTGGCGGGTTCGGCGTCCGCCAGCCAGACTTCGATGCGGATCTTGTCGGTTGGCGCGGCGGCGGCGAGGCGTGCGGAGAGAGCCGGGTCGAGCTTATTCGCCTTCTTGCGATCGGCCTCTTCATTGTGTTCGTCCTTCGACGCCACTTGAGCCGCTGCGTCACTTCGGCGGTACTCGGCCGCTGCACGATTACCGCCGCGAATCGGCATCGCCGAGGGCGCCATGGCCATGGACTTGCCTGCGGCCTGTCCGAAGACGCCTTCATGGCTGACGCCGTCGGGCATCTCGACCGCGACTTCGACCGTGACAGGTTTGCCGCCTTCGGTGACCCGGCTTTCATCAACCGCGACGAAGGCTGTGTACTGCGTCATCAGGCGATAGTCGACGCCGAGCCTCGTGATCCCGGCTTTGACATCGGCGGCCGGCGCGCCGCCCTGGTGCGACGCCCAGTCGCGGCTCATCAGGGCTTCCACTTTCGACCGCGCCCAGAGCGTGGCCAGCGTGTCGTGGGCGGGCTCATTGGCGGGGAAATTGACGCGGATCTCGCGTGAGAAGGGCTTGCCGCTCATCTTGCCGGTGAGCCGGATGACGCCCGAACCAGCTGCGTTGTAGCGGCCGTGGATGACAACCGGTTTGGCTGAGAACAGGTCGGGGATGCGCGCCGGATAAACGTCGCTGGTGTTCAACCTGCCGAAATCGACGGCGACATCGGTCAACAGCGGGTTGCGGACGCGTTCGTGGAAGCGGCGGGCGGCGGCCGAACCGTCGTCAGACAGCGCAACGTATTCCACTTCGCCGCGGCCTTCTTCGGCCATCTTGTCGAGCAGGAAGCGGTTGACCGACGAGCCGATGCCGAAGCTGAAGATGCGTGCGCCGGGGTTGCGGCGGATCTCGCCGATGATCTCCATGTCGTTGCCGACATAGCCGTCGGTCATGAAGCAGACGATGCGGACGGCGTCGCGGTTGGCTGACGGCGCGAGCGCGGCGCGAATCGCCTTCATCATCTCCGTGCCGCCGCCGCCCGCGCGGCTGGCGAGGAACGCCTGGGCGCGGGCGAGGTTCTCGGGCGTTGCCGGGACCGGCTCCGGGAACAGCACATGGGTGTCGCCGGCGAAGGTAATGAGGTTGAACGTGTCACGCGGGTAGAGGCCGTCGATGGCGAGCTTCATCGTTTCCTTGGCTTTCTCGATGGGGAAGCCGGACATGGAGCCGGAGGTGTCGATGACAAAGACCAGTTCCTTGGGCATGACGTCCTCATGCGTGACGCGGGCCGGGGGCTGGAGAATGAGCGAGAAGAAGCCGCCTCGAGCGTCATGGTGGGTCAGCACGGCGTCGCGGACTTCGGCGCCGGCGACGTTGTAGCGCAGGACGAAGTCCTTGTTCAGGATCGTCTTTTCGGCGCGGAGAACGACGTTGGCGCGCGAGCTCGACAGGCGTGTGACGGCGATGTCGTGGGACGTGGATTTGGGTTCGTCGAAGGCGACGCCTGAGTCAATCTTCAGTTCAAGCGAGAGGTCGTGACCGGCTCGGGTTTCGGGCCGCGCGTACTTCGGATTCAACTGCACGTTCGCCATGTGCGCGGGCATGTAGCGCGGCCCGACGGTCATGGGGAAGGACCATTCATAGACGCCCGTGTCGTACTTTACCGTCTCGACATAGGAGATGGTGACTTTGACCGTCGCGCCCGGTTCGATGTTGGCCACCGACTGCTGGAAGATGTTGGGGCGGTTCTGCTCGAGCAGCGCCGCGACGTGGCCGCGGTTGCGGGCGTCTTCATAGACGCGGCGGGCTTCGTCGCGCGGCTTGATGAGTGCGCGGATCTTGCGGCCGTTGGTTTCGATCGTCATGTCGTCCACCGCCCCCAACTGTGGCAACGGGAAGATGTAGACGGCTTCAATTTTGTTGGTGGATGGATTCTGGAACTCCTGCGTGACGGTGACGCGGGCCAGCGGGCCCGAGATCTCGCCGCGCACGGCAGTGTGTTTCAGCGGGCACTTCTCGCCGGTCGCCTTGCCGTAGGGATCGGTGATCACAAGCATGCCTTCGCCGGCGGAGGGCCGTTCAGGCTTGTCCTGCGTGCGGGGCGCATTGGAGGCCGCCAGAAGGGCGGCGGTGGTCAGGAAGAAAAATGTGGATCGCATTGGCATCTCCTCTGCCTGGGGAATGCCGCTACGGACGGAATCCTTTCACTCGACCACGAAAGAAATTCTGACCCGGCCAAGCGGACGACGAACCGAGTCGGTTCTGGCACCCGCCGGGGTGGACTCGGCACCCTGAAAAGCGAGTTCAATTGCATGGGCGGCGGGAGCGTATACGGGCAGGTCGAGAAATTCGGTCTGGCCGGCGGTGAGAGCGACACTACGGGGTTCCGCGCCCGCGAGCAGCCAGGATCCGGCTTCCGTTGCCGTGAGTTTCAACCTGAGTCTTCGATCGCGCGCGACCCTTGCGCCTGGGGCGACGTCACGCCACTCGCCGGACGCATCCTGCGTCTGGAGGACGGCCGCCTTTGCCAAGGCGATGGCCGATTCCCTCTCCGCCGCGGTCAGCTTGGAGCTTGCAGCAACTGCGGCGCTGCGCGCTTTCGATTCATCGGCGGCGGCACGAAACTGCATCCCTGCCGCCGGCGCCGCAGTCTTTTTCGCTTCCGTTGCCCGGACCTCAGCGGCATGGGCCGGCGCCTGGCGAGCATCGGCTTCATCGGCTCGGCCGGCCGGCGCCTGCCTGACAGCGGCGTCGGTGCCGCGGATCATGACCGGCGGCGCCGGCGCCGCCGCCGCGACCTCATTCGCCTTCTCCCTGGCGGGTTGGTCCTTTGCGTCCTGAGCCGTGGGCTCGACACGGCCCGCCGCCGCCCCTTCCTCTGACTTGCCCAGGACCGGCGCGGCGGCCTCCTTTCGCGACCCTTCGTTGAAGGCCGCGCCGGCCAGGCCGCTTGGCTGGGAGTCCGGTCCGGAACCCGCTCTCTGCGTTCGCGGCCTCACGCTTTGGGGCGGTGCGGCGCGGCTTTCACCGGCATCGGCGTCCCGCGGCGCCTCATCCGGTTTGGCCTGCGCCATTTCAACCGGCTTGTCTTTGACTTGATGGGCGACCGGGCCTTCTCGTGCCGGCTCTCTGAACAGGAAGACGCCGAGGACAGTCGATGCCGCGACAGCCGCTGGAACGGCCCAGCCCCACCATGGAATGCGGCGCTTCCCGGCCCGGATCGGAACCGGCTCGCGCGCAATCCTGGGAGAACCGGTTTCGTGCAATCGGGGCGTAGACTCCAGCGCAGATTCCAAAGCCTCCGCGGCCACTGCGTACTCGTCGCGCATGCTCTCACGGATCAGGAACGCGTCGCGCAACTGCTCGTCCGCCAGAGCCTCGGCCAGGGCCTGTTCCGCGAAGATCTCTTCAAACAGGGCCTGGTCGTCGAGCGCGGCCTGGTACAGGGCCGCGCGCTCAGCTGCGGTGATCTCGCCCGAGGACAGACGCGCCAGCAAACGATCGATCTCTTCGCGTCTCATTGTGGTCTCTCCCAGACCGTCTTCAGCCGCTCGATCAACTGCCGGCGGCAGCGCAAATCCCATACATACACAGTATTGAGCGAAGCCGCGCCCAGGCGAAGCCGGATCGCTTCAAAGCCCAGCCCGGAGATCTTCATCTTCAGGATCTCGCGGCAGCGCTCGCCGAGTCCATCGAGAGCATCCAGCATCAGCCGTCGCTGCTCGCGAGCGATCAGCTCGTGTTCCGGATCACTGGTCGAGCGCAGATCCGCCTCGTCGGCCTGCACTGCCGTGCCCTCGCCGCGCCGCGCCGACTTGCGAAAACTGGCCGCCATCTTGAAGCGCACGATGCGAAACGAGAGCGGGACGAGTTCTTCGATCGCCTCGACGTCGCGGTATTTCTCGTGCAGCACCATCAGCGTCTCCTGCGCCAGATCCTCGGCGGCAGCCATCCCAATACGTGATGCCGCGAAAGCGACAATCCTTTCGCGGAGCTTCGTCAAAACTGCTTCGGTTGCGGCCATGGCCGTTCGAGACGTGTGGATCCTAGGTTAAGACGGACGACGGGCCGTGGTAAAGTTGGGACTAATATGAGGGCCGAGGCAGCACGGGAAACGCTGAAGAGGAAGGGCATCCGCCTTACCCGCCAGCGTCAGCTTCTGCTGAACCTTCTGGAGAAGTCGGGCACACACCTGGATGCCGATAACCTCTACCGCCTGGCGAACGAACTCGATCCCAAACTCAACCGCGTCACCGTCTACCGCACGCTGAAGCTGCTCAAAGAGGGCGGGCTCATCGATGAACTCGATTTGATGCACTTCGAGGGCGACCAGCATTACTACGAGACCCGGTCGAAACAGGAACACGCCCACATCATCTGTTTGCGTTGCGGCAAGGTCGAGGAGTTCTTTGGCGACCCGCTTCAACGGCTGCGCCGTCAGGTGGAAGCGCATTTTGGGTTCCAGATCCTCATCGCCCGGACCGAGATCGGCGGCTACTGTGCGCATTGCCAGTTGATGCGCGTCCAGGAGATCGAGGCCGCCCGCGAGTCGGGATCGCCGGTCAAGGCGCGCTCGTGATCCGCCGCCCGGCCTGATCGCACCGTCGGCGATGTTACACTGGAAACGCCCCCATGAAGCACCTTATCTTCTGGGACTTCCCACGAACCTCCTGGCAATACGACATCGTCGTGGCGTTGATCCTGGCCTTTATCTTTGTCACCCCGCGTGATGTGTTCAAGGACCAGCCCAGGGCCATGAGCGTCGTTCGCGTCCCGGTTCACACCAACGCCGCCGCATTCTGGATTGAAGCCGATCTGCTGGCCGCCACCGGTCACGACGCGCGCATGGTCCAGGCCGGCGAGATCATCTCAAAGAAAACCGGAAAGACCGCCAAGGTAACTCGTCTCGAGACCATCCTGTCCACCGAAGGGGAAACCCAAGGCTACATGGCCTTCGTCAATGGACAGTAGATGCGGCTATTTGATGATTTGCATGACTAACTTCAGACTCGCGGCCGCGCTCGCTGGCACCCTGCTCCCGTTCGGCGCAATTGTTCCGATTGAAGCGGGCGACCTCGCCACCGCGCTCGCCCGCATGGACCGCGCCGCCGTGGGGTTCACCGGCATGACAGCCGATATAAAGAGCGTGAGCCACACCTTCATCATCAAGGACACCACCGAAGAGACCGGCCGCATGACGCTGGTCCGGCCCAGGCCGAAAGACATGCGCATGTTGGTGGAGTTCACTGCTCCCTCGCCCAGGGCTGTCGCTTTTGCCGGGCGGAAGGTTCAGATCCACTACCCGAAGATCAATACGGTCCAGGAATACGACCTGGGCAAGCAGTCCTCGCTGATCGACCAATTCCTGTTGCTCGGATTCGGTACAACAAGCTCGGATCTCCGCGCCGGCTATGACATCAAATACTTGGGCGAAGGCGAGGCCGGCGGCCAGACCTGCGACCGGCTCGAGCTCACGCCGAAGTCCGCCGAGGCTCGCAATCACGTGGTTCGCATCGCTCTGTCGCTTTCACGGGCAACGGGGCAACCGGCTCAACTTCAGGTGTTCCAGCCGTCGAAAGACTACCGTCTGATCACCTACACCCGCGTGGCGTTGAACCCGTCCCTGGGCAAGGACGCGGCCAGCCTGAAACTGCCCAAGGGCGTGAAACGGGAGACGCCGCAAAAGTAGCGATGAACAATTCCTTTACCCCGGCCGCGAAGAGCAAGTCCAATCGTCTGGCCTATCTGGACTGGGCCCGCGGCACGGCCGCCCTGGTGATGCTCCAGGGCCACGTTTTTCACAGTTTCATCCGGCCAGACCTTCGTGAGGGCGCGCCTTACGTGCTTTCCCAGTTCGTCGGCGGCATGACGCCGGCGATCTTTCTTTTCCTGACCGGCGTCACGCTGGCCTTCCTGATGGACTCGCGCGGCAAGGCCGGCCTGTCACCCGCGACAAGGGTGTGGGAAGCGTTCAAGCGATCCGGGTACCTGTTCCTGCTGGCCATCGCCTTCCGTCTCCAGTTGTGGATCGTCGCCGCCGGGGGCAGCCACTGGACCGACTTGTTCAAGGTGGACATCCTGAACTCGATGGGCCTTGCCATCGCATTGATGGCTCCGCTGGCGATGTTTTCGACGCACGACCGCATGAGGCTCGGTTTCGTCACCGGCCTGGCGATCGCCTGCGCCTCGCCAATCATCTCCGGGCTGGGGCTGCCCTGGCTGCATCCTTTCATTCGCGCCTACTTTGTCCCCGATCCGAACTTCTTCCCGTTCTTCCCCTGGGGCGCTTTTGTGGCCTTCGGCGTCAGCGCCGGCTCGGTGATCCGGGTGGTGAAGGAAGAGGACATGATGAAGGTGATGCAGTGGGCCAGCCTGTTCGGCATCACGCTGATCGTGGGCGCCCGCTATTTCGCCAACCTGCCCTTCTCGCTTTTCAGCAACTCCGATTTCTGGCTCAACAGCCCGGCGCTGATCCTGATCAAACTCGGTGTCATGTACCTGTTGTTGGCTTTCGCTTTCCTGTGGACGCGGTATGCGAACCCAACCGGCTGGAGCTTCATTCGTCAGATCGGCACCACTTCGCTGCTCGTTTACTGGGTCCACACCGAGATCGTCTATGGCCGCTGGATGTGGTTCTGGAAGGAGTCGCTGACTCCGGCTCCAGTCGTCGTCATCGCCCTTATCGTCATCGCCGCGATGGCCGGACTCTCGGTCGCGCGGACCGGTTGGCAGCAGTGGCCGGGGTTGCCCGCCTTGGCCAAGGCGCGATGGGAACGTTTGCGTGCCGAGCCGATGCAGGCCTCCGCGGGCGACTGACCTTCAGCCGGTTCTTCCCGTATTGGCTGACAATTGGATTCGGGAGGACGTATGGCAGACAACAGACTCTTGGCCCGTGCCTGGGGCGCGATGGCGTGGGCCCTTCTGATCCATGTTCTCGACGAGGCGTGGAATAATTTTCTGGTCGTCTATAACCCGACCGCCATCGCTTTGACTGATCGCTTTCCGTGGCTGCCCTTGCCTGTGTTCCAGTTTGAGTATTGGCTCGGCGGGCTGCTGCTGGCTGTGGTGGCGCTGTTTGCGCTGAAGCGCGTGGCGCGGCGTGGTTCACGCGGGATCGTGATTGCAGCGCAGGTGTTGGCCGTCGCGATGGCGGTGAATGCCGCCGGGCACATCGCCTTCACGATTGCCGGCCAGACCCCCACCGGTCTGGTCTTCCGCCGTCCGATGCCGGGCTTCTGGAGTTCCCCGGTTCTGCTGGCAGCCTCGGTCTGGCTGTGGCGGGAAGCGCGGTCGATCCGCCGGCCCGCGGCCGCATAGCAGTTGCGGCGGAACGCCCTGGCCGGTCATCCTGAGAAGACCGGGATGCGTAAGAGGGAGCAGGACGAGGCGCGCGCCGTGGCGCGGCTGATCGCCGAGATCGATTCGATCGACGGCTGGCGCGATCGAGCTGGCCGCCGCGTCATCTGCCTGTTCCTGGTGACGTTCGCATTCGCCGTAGGCCTTCTGTTTTGGACCGTCACCCAAACTCATGGCAAACCGCCGGGGACGCCGCCTCCCTCGGAACCCCAAGTTCCGGCGGTGCTTCGCCGTCTGTTGTGACGGCGGATCCCGACCCGCCCGTGTGGCCTATCGTGCTGGCCGGATTCTGTTCCTTCCTCGACCTCTATTCCACCCAACCCATCCTGCCGCTACTGGCGCGGGAGTTGAACGCCCACCAGGCTGAAGTCAGCTTGACAGTGACCGTGGCCACCGCCGGTGTGGCTCTTTCGGCGCCATTCGCCGGGGCGCTGGCCGACCGTTTTGGCGGCAAACGAACCATCGTCGCCTCGGCCTGGTTGTTGGCGTTGTTTACCGCCCTGGCGGTCCTGTCGCGCGGCTTGGCCGACTTGCTGGTCTGGCGGTTCCTGCAAGGGGTGGTCACGCCGGGGATCTTCGCCGTCACCGTCGCCTACATCCAGCGCCAGTGGGCGGGACGCGGACCAGGCGCGGCAACCGCCGCCTACGTCACAGGAACCGTGATCGGCGGTTTCACCGGCCGGGCGGTTTCGGGTTGGGTGGCGGGACACTCCGGATGGCGGATGTCGTTTCTTGTCCTGGCCGTATTGAATGCCGCCGGTGCAGCTGCGCTGACCCGGTTCCTGCGCCGGGAGAACCGCAACCAAACGAACCTCCGCGATGGCTCAAGTGCCTATAAGTTATTGAAAAATAATATACTTATGGCAACATGCGCAGTCGGCTTTTGCGTTTTGTTCTCCATGCATGCGGTGTTTACCTACATCCCGTTCCACTTGGCGGAGGAGCCTTACCGGCTGGGTCCGGGGGCGTTGGGAGCTATCTTTTCGGTCTATCTTATAGGTGCTATTGTCACCCCCTGGTTCGGCCTGCGCATCGACCGCTTTGGCCACCGGGCGGTGCTGGCCGTCTCAATGGCCATCTCGGCGGCCGGGGCGCTGATGACGCTGGCCGGGCCGCTGGCGGTGGTGATCGCCGGTTTGGCCCTGGTCTGTACGGGCGTCTTCGTGGCTCAGGCGTCGGCCAGCAGCCACATCGGCGCGGCGGTACCGGGCAACCTGTCGCTGGCGGTTGGCATGTACGTCACCTGCTATTACCTTGGCGGCAGCGCCGGCGCGGCCATTCCCGGATGGTTGTGGAACCTGGGCGGGTGGCCAGGGTGCGTAGCCTTGGTGCTCGTTGTGCAGGCCGCGACGGTCGCGCTCGCCTGGCGAGGCTGGTCAAACAGAGCATCCCCCGGACATGTCAAATCGTTGTAGAGTGTGAGTGCTCCAGTCTTCTCTGGGGCGGAACACGAAATCGACCGGAGAGAGGATTCCGTATGAAGAAGAGACTTGGATTTTCGGCGCTGACGCTGCTTGTGGTTGGCGCATTGGGGGTCATGGTTGGCTCCATGATGAACGACCGGCGGCCGGAGGTTGCTCTTGCAAAGGCGGGCGCGGCGGCTGTGGCGCCGATGCCGGATGATGGCAAACTCCACATCATCATCTTTGGCGCACACCCTGATGATTCCGAATACACAGGCGCCGGTGTGGCGATGAAGTGGGCCAAACTGGGCCACCACGTGAAGTTCGTTTCGACAACCAACGGCGACATCGGCCACTGGGGGCAGGCGGGCGGCCCGCTGGCGCAGCGCAGGATCAAGGAGGTGGAGGAAGTCGCCCGGCGCATGGGCGTGACGGTGGAAGTGATGGACAACCACGACGGCGAGATCATGCCGACGATGGAGAATCGCCGCGCCTTCACCCGTCTGATCCGTCAGTGGAATGCCGACATCGTCATCGGCCCCCGGCCAAACGACTACCACCCCGACCATCGCTACACCTCGGTCCTGCTCCAGGACTCGGCCTTCATGGTCGCCGTCCCGTTCTTCTGCCCCGAGGTGCCGGCTTTGAAGAAGAACCCGGTTTTCTTTTACAAGTCTGATCGCTTCCAGAAGCCGAACCCGTTTGTGGCTGACGTAGCCGTTGGGATCGATGAAGTGATCGAGCCGACGCTGGACGCGCTGCTGGCGATGGTGTCGCAGATCCATGAAGGCGGCGCGAACGGCGATGCCAGTCTCTATCCAAGCGACGCCGCCGGAAAACAGAAGCGGCACGACGAGGTTCGCAAGAGCCTGGCCAGACGCTATGCCGGTGCGGCGAACCAGTTCCGCAGCACGCTGGTGAAGTTCTATGGGGCCGAAGCCGCCAAGAAGATCCAATACGCCCAGGCGTTCGAGATCTGCGAATACGGGCGGAGGCCGTCGCAGGACGAGTTGAAGAAGCTGTTCCCGTTCTAGGCGCCAATCCCAATGCCGTGTCGGCTGAGCGTGAGAACCTCAGCCGACACAGACGAAGCGCCTCTACGCTTCGACCGTTAGTGCGGTGATGGGACCCGCAGACCCTCCGTTGATAATTGGGCTATGACCACGACCCCAGGACTACCCGAGGGCGGATATAAAAGATACTGCGGGTGGCTGCTGGCCGCCTACGTCGCTGACCTACCTGTGCCGGAGGAGGGACCTGACGCCCAGAAAGCTGACCAAGCGTTGTTGAACATGGCGTTGGACCTTCCGGGTCCGCGCTCGATCAATCGACCAGTTCCTGAAAGCACAAAGCATCTGGGACTCCTCTTCCACGGTTATCATGAGATCTATCAGTCGGTCAGCGCGCTAGATGACCTGATTGTCTATCTCGCTCGTTTCCCGTTCGGTCAGACCAGCGTGACCAGAAGTAGGTACCTGCAATTCGTCATTGAGGGCTACTTCCATGAAAACTACATTCTGCAGATGAGGCTTCGTTCGTATGCCACGCAGATTGAAAGAGCGTGGCGCCAAGATGACAAGCAATCTGTCGTCAAGACAGCTTGTTGTGAGCTACGCGAGCTGGTTGAGAAAGACTTCGAGGTCTTGAATCAGACAAGGGGGACCCTAGTTCATAAGCAACGGCTCACTGACAGTGGTCTAGAGGCGCTCTCAACATTGGAATTGTTCTGCAGCGTCGAGAGGAGAGCCTGGGAGCGCCACTACATGGCTCGCTTCAAGTCAGTTCGCAAGCAATGGCTCTCGACCATGCGAACCAATAGCAGTGAACTGAAACGCCTTCTAGACCTTTACTTCGCTGTTCTCTGCAAGATCGGCTTCTCTGATTCGGGCACTCCGCTATTCCCACGCACCGGCGGGCCTGCTCACGCAAGAGTCCAAGGGAGGCGCTGAAAGAGCAGCGGGACTAGGCCGGCGGAATGAGCATTCCCGCCTGTCAGCGCGGTTGGCTGCATCTGGCTCTAAAGATCGAACTGACGCGCAGGCGGCTGAAGGAGATGCTTGATGAGTAGTGCAAAACGCTTGATAGTGGACAACCCGGAGTCGCTGGCCCAGGCATTGGGCCTCAGTGGCGCGGAGGCGCAGGAGTGGCAGGTGCAGTACGATCTGCTGAAGAAACTCCGGCAGGTGGTTCAGAAGGAATCATTCACTCATGCCGAGGTGGCCAGGCTCGGCAAGTCGTCGCGGACGCGCGTCACGGCAATCCTCAACGGGAATCTCGACGGCGTCTCGACCGACCTTTTGATCCGTCTGCTCGCGTCGCTGGGCTACCGGGTGCGCGTCTCCGTCTCGCGGGTTCGGCCGGCGGCGTAGAAGCGCCACGCGAATGTCCGCCGCGGTCTAGCCCGCCGCCATGCCGTCGCCACGACGATGACAGAATCGCAGTAGGAGCCCTCCATGAAAGAAACCATCCGTGTCGCGGCTATCAATGTCGAAAGCAAGCCGGGCGAGACCGGGCGCAACATCGAGAAGATCGCGCAATGGGCGGCGACGGCCGCGAGCGAGGGTGCGGAACTGGTCCTTTTCCCCGAACTGTCGCTGACCGGTTTCATTCCCAACCATCCGGTGGGCGATCATGCGGCGTGGATGCGGGACGCGGTCCGGCAGGCGCGGCGTCTGGCGGAGAGCGTCAGTGGACAAGCGGTGAATGAACTGGTCCAGATCGCCAGGTCAACGGAGACTTACGTTGCGGCGGGACTGCTGGAAGACGCCGGAAATCTGCTCTACAACACGCTGGTGCTTGCAGGACCGTGCGGTTCGGTCTGGTGGTGGCGGAAGCTGCATGTGCCGATCTTCGAGACGCCTTTCTACAACGGCGGGTCCGGGCTTGATGTGGCCGGGACGGAGTTGGGGCGAATCGGGGCAAACATCTGTTTCGACGCGCTGATGCCGGAATCGACGCGGTTGCTGGCGGTCCAGAATGTCGAAGTGGTTCTCTTCCCGTTCGCGGCCGATCCTGCGCCTGGGACGGCGGCGGCGTGGGCGGAATGGGCTGGCACGGCGTTGCGGTCGCGTTGCGCGGAGAACGGGGTGTTCGGGGTGGCGTGCAACTATGCGGGCGAGGTGGAGTTTGCCGGGGTGCGGCAGAGTTTTCCAGGCGGGTCGATGATTCTGGGACCGTCGGGAGAGGTGCTGGCGCGAAGGGGCGGGGAAGGGTTGGGTTCGGGGATGCTGCTGGCTGAGTTGAAACGCGAAACGCTGCTGGACGCGCGGGCGGCGCCGGAGTATCTGTTCCGCTTCCGGCGGCCGGAGTTGTACGGACCACTGGCTCGATAGCGGAGTTGAGCCGCGCGAACGCCCTGAACCGAACCCGTGAGGATGGGCGTCGGGCCTCGAAACAGTTCCTCGTTGATTGGGCTGTGCTATGAGCGGTGCGGACCGTCGAATTCGCGGGTAGGAACCTGATCGAGAACCAGATCCCGGTCCAAAGAAGCGGGACCAGGGGGTCCCGCGCGGGTCGGGGGACCCGCCCTCCGGCCACGGTGTGTTTTTCATCACATTAGGTAGCCCCAACGGGCCCATCCGGACTTTCCTCGTTCGCAGACTCAGGAACAGGGCGGCCGGTGCTGGCGTAGGCCGCGAACGAAGAGAGCGGGTCCCGGCGGGTCGTTTGATCCAGTCACGAGAAAAGCGGCGGCGGGCATGGAATCCGCCGCCGCTTCGGGCGCGCGCTAACAAGGCCGGCGCGGCTATGGGAGGAGAGTGAAGTTGACGTCGACCTCGGTGATGATCTCAACCGGGTTGCCATTCAAGAGCGTGGGCTGGTACTTCCACTGCTTGACCGCCTCCATGGCGGCATCCACCAACCGGCGGTCAACGAGTTGGTTCACAGGCTCGAGGTTCAGAATCGAGCCGTCCTTGCCGATGACTGCGCGAAGCATGACCAAGCCCTGGATGCCCGCGGCCCTGCACTCGGGCGGATAGGCGGGGCGGGTCTGGCTCACGAGTTTGACAGCCTGGACGCTGCCGCCAACCTTGATGCGTTTTGGCTCGGTGGCGCCCGGCGGCGGAGGAGGCGGAGGCGGCGCACCCTGCGCGGAGACGGTCATGGTCTCTTTCACCTTGCCGGGCTGGAGGACGAGAACAAGCGGGGCGGAGACGCCTTTGTCGATGGAGATGCCCTTGATCTCCATCAGGGCAAAACCGGGTTTGGCGACTGAGATGTTGTAGACGCCGTCGGGCAGCGGGGCGAGGGTGAATTCGCCAACATCGTCGGTGTAGCCGACCTCACGGCGCGAGGAGTCAGTGAACTGGACGGTGATGCGCGCCTTGGGGACGGTGGCGCCTGACGGATCCTTCACAGAGCCGGAGATGCCGTTGTCGAGGGCAAGCGCGGGCAAGTGCAGGGCCGAGACGGGAATCAGAAGAAGCAGTGCGCCGACGACGGCGGCGAGGAAAGAACGGGGCGTGGCGGCGCGGCGGTTGACGTTGTGCGCCAGCAGCGAATGCAGGCGCAGTTCGAGTTGGTTCAGACGGGCCATGGGAATCCCTCCTTGGGGGATGCGCTCGCGGCCGGAGAGGCCACGGACGATATCGATGAGATGGCCGGCGTAGTTCGAGGCACGCAGGCCGGAAAGCAAGACGCCGTCGTCGCAAGCGAGTTCGGCTTCGGTACGGAGTTTGCGCGATGCCAGCCAGACCCAGGGCAGGGGCCAGTAGAGCGCGCAGGCGAGATCGGCAATGAACTGCGAAAGCGTGTCGAGACGCGCGGCGTGAGCGGACTCGTGGCGCAGGACGAGTTCAAGGCGTTCGGGTGGCCAGTCGAGGGCATCTTCGGGCAGGAGGATGACGGGGCGCCGGAGTCCGGCGACCAGCGGGACATCGGTGTCATGACAGAGCGCGATGCCAGGCTGGTAAGGCGTAGCGCGGGCGATGAGAACGGCGGCTCTGGCCTGGGCGACGAGGGTGCGTGCGAGAAGCGCCAACGACACGGCCGCCCAGAGGATAGTGAGAATGCCGGCCCATGGGATCGAGTGGGCCGGGGCGGCGGCGGTGACGGTAACGATGGTGCGGGCGGCGTTGGCGATGGTCGAGGCTTGAGCAAGATCAGGTTGCCACGATGGGGTCAGGAGGATCGTCACCGGCAGTATGGCCAGCGCGGATAGAACGCTGAGCCAGAGCAGATGACGGATCGCGGCCGAGGTGCGGCGCAGGGCAAGCGACCCGATGCCGGCGGAGGCGAGCAGGATGGTGGCTTTGACGGCGAGTTCGACGAGCATGGCTAACGGCCCTCCTTCCTGGCCTTTTCGATGAGTGCGGAGAGGTTGTCGAGTTCCTCCGGGGAGAGGCGGGTCGCGCTTGAGTCGAGCAGGGCGGCGGCCGCGTGGGCCGGGGAACCGTCGAAAAACGTCTCGACCAGGTGGCGTAGCGCGGACTTGCGGGCGCGTCCGGGTTGAGCGGTGGGCGAGTACACGTAGCGCAGCGCCTCGGCTTCATGTTTCACGTGACCCTTGTCTTCGAGGGTGCGCAGATGGGCGCGAACGGCTGAATACGACGGACGGTCCGGGAGATCGGTGTGGACCTCGGCGGCGGTCGCCCGTCCGCGCCGGAAGAGAATGTCGAGGATCTGGCGCTCCCGGCGGCTGAGTTTGATGGGCAAGGTCATTTCTGTCTCCTGCTAGGTTACTACCATCCTGCTAGAAAACTAGCACAATTTAGCAACTGGTGGTAGAGACTCCGCGAGGGCTGGGGAAGTTCCCGGATTCTGCGAAAAAAGTTGGAAGGAGTAGTGCGGAAGCCGGATCGGCCCGCCGCTGGGACGCCGGGACGAGGCTCCGGCGCGACAAATTATTGGATTGTTTCAGTGAAACGGGAAGGAGATGGTCGGGGCGAGTGGATTTGAACCACCGACCTCCTGGTCCCGAACCAGGCGCTCTAACCAGGCTGAGCCACGCCCCGACGGCTTTTCAGACAACTTGCGGACGCCTTCATGGTAGCCAATCCGGGCCGTTTCCCGCAACTCGAACCGTGCCAAGGCATTTACGGACGGCCGCGCGGTGATACGATTTCAGCCTATGGAGCGCAGAAGTTTCCTTTCACTCGCCGCCGTGCCCGCGGCCCCGCCCGCTGGCCCGGCAGCGCCGGCGCCGAAGGGCCGGATGGTGGCCGGCTGCCAGCGCGGACCGACCTCGGACGAAATGCTGGCCTACTTCAAACGCCACGGCGTCGAGCATATCTGCGGCCACCCGCCGCCCTCAGGCGAAAAAGGCTACTGGGATCGCGCCGATCTCTCGCAGCTCCGCGAGCGCGTCGAGAAGCATGGCATCCGCCTGAGGATGATCGAGCCGGAGATGAGTTCGGCCTACATCAGCAGGGCCAAGCGCGCCAGCATCATGTTGGGTCAAAGTCCCGATCGCGACCGCCAGATCGAATTCGTCTGCAAGACGATTCGTGCCGCGGCCGAAGCTGGCATCCCCACGCTCAAATACAATCTGACGATCCTTGGCGTCGTCCGCTCTCCTTCAGCCACGGGCCGTGGCGGCGTCAAGTTGAGCACATGGAAGCTGAGCGAGGCGAAGCAGGATCCGCCGCTCACCGAAGCCGGTCCGATGCCGGCCGAGGCGATGTGGGAACGGATCACTTACTTCCTCGACCGCGTCATCCCGGTGGCCGATGAATACAAGATCCGCATGGCTTGTCATCCGCACGACCCCGGCATGCCGCCCGAGGGTTTTCGTGGCGTCGATCGCGTGCTGGGTACGGTGGAGGGTCTTCGGAAACTCCTTTCGATCCGCGAGAGCCCGTACCACGGGCTGAACTTCTGCCAGGGCACGGTGGCCGAGATGCTGGCCGATCCCGGCAAGGAGATCTACTCAGTCATCGGCGAGTTCGCCGGGCGCAAGAAGATATTCAATGTCCATTTCCGCAACATCCGCGGCCACCGCGACGATTTCGTCGAGACCTTCCCCGACGAAGGCGATGTCGATATGTGGAAGGCGATGCTGGCTTACAAGCGTGCCGGCTACGAGGGCATGTTGATGCCTGACCACATGCCCACGCATCCCGGCGATCCGGGCGGCAAACAGGCATTCGCTTACGGATACGGCTACATCAAGGCGATGATCCAGGCGGCCGAGGCGGTGGATTGACACTCAGCGGCTGACCGCGGCCGGAGCCGGGTGGAAACCCGGCTGCAGGGCGGAAGCCCCGCCCCACAAGACGGGGCTTGGCCGGCGGCTACTTTTCCTTGATCTGCATGTTGCGGAAGGCGATCTCGAAGCCCTCGGCTTCCAGACCCAGGAATCCGCGCGTGATCGCGCAGCCCTTCCACTCGCTGACAATCTTGCCGTTGAGCCAGATGCGCAGCGTGTCGCCTTCGGCATGGACTTCCATCACGTTCCACTCGCCCGAGGGTTTCACGCGGTTCTCGACCATCTGCTCGCGCAGGTTCACCCGCGACAGTTTGCCGCCCGCGACATCGACGCCAAACAGCCAGGCTCCAGCCGGTCCGGTTTGCGCCTGGTGCCAGATCTCGCCCATCGGTGACAGCCGGACGCCGATGCCGCTGTTGTAACGCGCGTCGGCCTGCGGCAGGGGCGTGAAGCGCCACTCGACATGGAAGACGAAGTCGCCGTATTCCTTCTCGTACTTGAGCCACTCGTGGCCGCCCTTGCCTGTACAGGTCAATGTCCCGGCGGCGGCGTCCACCGACCATTGCGGACGCGGGTCAACGCCAGAGGTCGCCGGGATCGGCACATGCGACCAGCCTTTCAGGCCGGCCGCGGGCATCAGGTCGGTCCAACCGGCGGGTTCCCGCTCCAGCAGACTCTTCTCCTGAGCGAGGACGGCGGGCGTGGAAAGAAGCGCGGTGGCGGCGGAAAGAAGGAACGCATGGCGGATCATTTGGTCTAACTCCTGAAGATGGAATGGCGGCGGGGCCGTTCTGAGAAGTATCAGAAGGCCCGCCACGAGCGCAAGTGGCACTGGCGGCGGGGTCTGTGTGGTGGAGGCGGGATGATAAGCCCATAAGCGCTTTTTATCCCACTCGCCTGTTGCATTTCCCCGGCTATTGTCTTAAGCTGACAGAGATGGCACTCGCGGCAAAATCAATCCTCGCTCAAAGGAACGTAGCCGTCGTGTCCGTGAACTCTGTCGCTGTAGGCATTATTCGGATCGGTATCCGCCCGCACGGACCCGCCTGAGTGAGCCGCAGCGCTTAACGCAAGATTAAAGGCCACCAGGCGGGGCGACCCGATGGTGGCCTTTCTCGTATCAAGACGAAAGATCCCGGCGGCCTGGCCCAAACCGGCCGTCTGAGAGGAAGCGATTAGAGACTATGTCGAACCTGATGAACGGCGCTCACATCCTGCTGGAATGCCTGGCCCGCGAGGGCGTCGAAGTGATCTTCGGCTACCCCGGCGGCGTGACCCTGCCACTTTACGACGCAATCTACGACAACCCGATCCAGCATGTCCTGGTACGGCACGAGGAGAACGCCGCGTTTGCCGCCTCGGGCTATGCGCGGACCACGGGCAAGGTGGGCGTCTGCTGCGCCACGTCGGGTCCGGGCGCGACCAACCTGACCACTGGCCTGGTGGATGCGATGATGGATTCGATTCCGGTGGTCGCCCTCACCGGCCAGGTGACATCCACTCTGATCGGTACTGACGCCTTCCAGGAAGCCGACACCTTCGGCATCACGCGCCCCTGCACCAAGCACAACTTTCTGGTGACCAGCGCCGGCGAGATCGCCCACGCCATCCACGAAGCGTTCCACATCGCCTCGACCGGACGGCCCGGTCCGGTGCTGGTCGATATCACAAAGGACGCTTTGCAGGGTCAGGCGCACTACGTCCCGGTCCATGAGATCCATCTGCCTGGTTACAAGGTGGTCACCGACGGTCACGCCGGCCAGATCCGCCGTGCCGCGCAGTTGATGTGGGAAGCCCACCGGCCCTTCGTCTATGCCGGCGGCGGCATCATCGCGGCCGGCGCGAGCGAGGAGTTGCGGGACCTCGTCGAGACGCTCGATGTCCCGGCGGTCTGCACCCTGATGGGCTTGGGCGCGCTGCCAGGGTCCCACCCGAACTTCATATCGATGCCCGGCATGCATGGCTCCTACGCCGCCAACATGGGGATGACTGAGTGCGACCTGCTGATCGCCCTCGGCGTGCGCTTCGACGACCGCGTCACCAGCCGTTTGAGCTCCTTTGCTCCACACGCCAAGGTGATCCACGTGGACATCGACCCGGCCGAGATCGGCAAGAACCGCGCCGCTGATCTGCCCATCGTCGGCGACGCCAAAAGGGTGATCTCGAAGCTTGTCAAGGTGCTGAGGGAGCTTGCGCCGGAAATGCAGGAATCCCACTCGGCCGACCGCAAGGCATGGTGGGGCCAGGTGCGCGCCTGGAAGGACGAACACCCGCTCGAACCGGTGTTCAGCGCCGACGAAATCAAGCCGCAGCATCTCATGTATGAGATCGACAAGATCTCGGACGGCAAGGCCATCGTCACCTCCGACGTCGGCCAGCACCAGATGTGGGCGGCGCAGTTTATCCGCTTCGACGAACCGCGGCTCTGGGTGAACTCGGGCGGTCTCGGCTCGATGGGCTTCGGACTGCCCTCGGCCATCGGCGCGCAGATGGCGCATCCGGACAAGTTGGTCTTCTGCGTCTGCGGCGACGGCGGTTTCCAGATGGCGCTGCCGGAACTGGCCACGCTGGTCAATTTCGGATTGAACGTCAAGGTCGTGATCATGAACAACGGCTATCTGGGCATGGTCCGGCAGTGGCAGGAGCTGTTCTACAATAACCGGCTGTCGTCGGTGGAGTTGAACACGTTCCCCAACGTGGAACATCTCGGCGCGGCCTATGGCATCAAGGCCAAGATCGTCCGCACTCCGATGGAGCTTGGAAGATCGCTTCGGGAAGCCGTGGCCGAACACGGCCCATATCTGCTGGACGTCCGCGTGTCGTCGTTCGAGAATGTCTACCCGATGGTCCCGGCGGGCGCGGCGATCAACGAGATGGTGCTGGCGCCGCCGCAGCCTGTCGCGGTGCCGAAATAGAGGTTGGGGCGAGGGAATCAGGAGTTCAAATAAAAGCCATGCTCATGACCATTTCATTGCTGATGGAGAACAGGCCGGGCGCGCTCATGCGAGTGACCGGCCTGCTGACCCAGCGCGGCTACAACATCGAGTCGCTGACAGTCGCCGGGACGCTCGATCCGACGCTGTCGCGGATGACCATCGTGGTCGACGTAGAACCGCGCCTGCGGGCGCTGGTCATCAAACAGATGAACCGGCTGGTGAACGTCTTGCAGGCGACCGATCTGACCGACGTCCAGTCGGTTCTGCGCGAACTGGTTCTGTTGCGCGTCCGCACACCGATGGAAAGCCGGACCGCCATCCTCAAGGAGGCCGAGATCTTCGCCGCGCGCGTCGTCGATTCCTCGCTCGAGGGCTTCGTGCTCGAGGCCACGGGAGAGAGCGAAAAGTTAAGCGAGTTCATCGCCGTGATGGGCTCGTATGGAGAGATCGAGGTGACGCGTTCGGGCGGCGTCGCCGTGTCGCTTGAATCGAAGAAACTGCGGCTTGCGCCGCCAGTGCCCAAATCCCAAACTGAAACCGTTGAATTGAGATAAGGACAAACTAGTACCATGTCAAACCGCTATTACGAAAAAGACGGGTCGCTGTCGCGGCTCGAAGGCAAGACGGTTGCCATCATTGGTTATGGCAGCCAGGGCCACGCCCACGCGCTGAACCTGCGCGACTCAGGCGTCAGTGTCGTCGTCGCCGAGATGGCCGGCACACCGAGTTATAAACGCGCCGAGGAGGCCGGGCTGCGAGTCATGTCCGCTTCCGAAGCGTCGAAAATCGCCAGCGTCCTCATGATCCTGGTGCCAGACCACCTGCAGGCCGTGGTCTACGAAAATGAAATCGCTCCGAACATGACCGTCGGCAAGACGCTCATGTTCGCCCATGGATTCAACATCCACTTCGGCCAGATCGTACCCCCGGCAAACATCGACGTGTCGATGATCGCGCCCAAAGCGCCGGGCCACCGCGTGCGGGAATTGTTCACCGAGGGCGTCGGAGTGCCGGCCTTGGTCGCTGTCCAGCAGGATGCCAGCGGCGAAGCGTTGCAGAACGCCCTCGCCTACGCGCTGGCGCTCGGCTGTCTCAAAGCCGGCGTCATCGAAACCACGTTCAAGGAAGAGACCGAATCGGATCTGTTCGGCGAACAGGTCGTCCTCTGCGGCGGCGTGTCGGAACTCATCCGCGCCGGATTCGAGACGCTCACCGAAGCCGGCTATGCCCCCGAAATCGCCTACTTTGAGTGTCTCCACGAACTGAAGCTGATCGTCGACCTCATCTATGAGGGCGGTCTGGGCTACATGCGCTACTCGGTCTCCGACACGGCCGAATACGGCGACTACACCCGCGGCACGCGCATCGTGAACGCCGAGACCCGCAAGGAGATGAAGAAGATCCTCGCCGAGATCCAGTCCGGCGAGTTCGCCAAAGCATGGATGGATGAGAACCGCTCCGGCCGGGCCAACTTCCTGGCCATGCGCGAGGCGCAGAAGACCCAGCCGATCGAAACCGTCGGCAAGGAATTGCGCTCGATGATGACATTCCTTCGCAAGAAGAAGAAGGAAGAAGGCGTTCCGCAGGAATAGCCCGCGGGACTGTTCACGAAGCCGGGGCCGGAGAGCGTTACCATCGCCGCGCGAGCCCCGGCAAGGACTGCTGGAGGGAGTAAGTAATGCGGATCTGGACATTCGACACCACGCTCAGGGATGGCACGCAAGGCGCGACTGTCTCATTCTCGGTGGAAGACAAGCTCACGATTGCTCAGAAACTCGACGAGCTGGGCATCGACTACATCGAGGGCGGCTGGCCCATGTCCAATCCCAAGGACAAGGAGTTTTTCGCCCGCGCCCGCGAAGTGAAGTTCAAGCACGCCAAGCTGACCGCGTTTGGCGCGACACGTTTCGCCAAGAACCCGGTCGAGAAGGACGCCAATACGCTGGCTCTGCTTGAAGCCGGAACGCCCGTGATTTCGATCTTCGGCAAAACCTGGGACCTCCATGCCACGCGCGTTCTCGGCATCTCGCTCGAGAAAAACCTCGAACTCATCAGCGACTCCGTGCGCTTCCTCAAGGGCCACGGGCGCGAGGTCGTCTATGACGCCGAGCACTTCTTCGACGGCTACATCGCCAATCCCGACTACGCTCTGAAGACTCTCGAAGCGGCCGCGCAGGCGGGCGCCGACGTGCTAGCCCTCTGCGATACCAACGGCGGCACGGTCACCAGCCGTCTCGCTGAAATCGTAGCCGAAGTTCGAAAGCGCTTTGACGGGACCATCGGTATCCATACCCACAACGACTCCGACCTCGCCGTGGCCAACACCATCGCCGCCGTCGAGGCGGGCGCCACCCACATCCAGGGCTGTTTCAACGGCTATGGCGAGCGTTGCGGCAACGCCAACCTGGTCTCGGTCATCGCCATCCTTGAATCCAAACTGGGCCACACTACAATCGGCGAGGAAAAACTCCGCGGCCTTACCGCCGTCTCGCACTTCATCGCCGAGCTGGCCAACCTGCCGCTGCCCCAGAACCAACCCTTCGTCGGCCGCGCCGCATTCGCCCATAAGGGCGGCGTCCACGTCGCCGCCGTGATGAAGGAGGCTTCGAGTTACGAGCACATGGACCCGGCCAAACTGGGCAACCGCCAGCAGGTCCTGCTCTCCGACCTGAGCGGGCGCGGCAACATCGTTTACAAGCTGAAGGAGCACGGTCTGGAAGACAGGCTCGATGACGCCGCCCGGACCGAACTGCTCGACCGCATCAAACACCTCGAATATGAGGGTTACCAGTTGGAGGCCGCCGAGGGCACCTTTGAACTGCTGGTTCGCGAGGCTCTCACGCCGGGCAGGAAGTTTTTCGAAGTGATCTCCTACGAGACCCAGTCGCGCAAGATCGACCGCCGCGACGCTCTCACCTCGGCCACCGTCATCCTCCGCGCCGGCGACGAGATCCACTCCGCCCACGCCACCGGCGACGGCCCCGTCAACGCGCTCGACGTCTGCTTCCGGCAGTGCCTGGCGACGGTCTATCCGCAGATCAAGGATGTCCGGCTGACCGACTACAAGGTGCGCGTGATCGACTCGGGCAAAGGGACCGCGGCCAAGGTGCGAGTGCTGGTCGAATGGTCGGACCATAAGCGGTCCTGGGCCACGGTCGGCGTGTCGACCAATATCATCGAAGCTTCCTGGCAGGCGCTGGTCGATGCCATTCAGCTTGAGCTGATGCGTCTTTCCGATGCCGACGACCGGATCGAGAAGGCGGTCGGGAACTTCTGCCTCGGCGTCCAGCCCGTCTGATCTCTTTTCGGGAGGCCGGATGAAACCGCTGCCCGATTCAAAGTTCGAGCGCCGCCTGCTGAGCACCGCGACGCGCCCCGGCTCGTTCCGGGACGAGATGATTCGCCGTGTCATCGCTTCCATCCCGCGCGGCAAGGTGTCGTCCTACTCTGAAGTCGCCGCCACGGCCGGCTATCCGCTGAATCACAGGCTCGTGGTCAAGATTCTCCGGGAGGCCGGCGAACGTCTCCCCTGGCACCGCGTCCTCGGCGCACAGGGCGACATTCGGCTGAAAGGCGAAGCCGCCCTGGAGCAGCGCAACAGACTGGAGATGGAGGGAGTCCGGTTTAAGGGTAAGCGCGTAGACCTCGCTGTCCACAAGTACCTATTCGAGGGCTGGACCATCGATCCGCCTGAACCGTCCTAGGCAGAAAGCGCGCCGGGTCCAGGACGCCGGACCCTATCCCGAAGCACGAAAAAAGCCAACAATCGCCAGGAGCGTACCGATAAGAGAGACGATCCCGTGCGATACATCCTGCTGCTCGTCGTTGCCGTATTATCGGCAGCCGGCCAAACCGGCACGTCGTCGCTCGTTTTGAGCATCCGCCCGCAGTGCGGCATTGTCAGCTCGGCTTATAGCCAGACGCCGGGGTCATCCACCGGCGTATTGCGCTTCACCTATGCCGCGCGGACTGGCGTCGAGGGCGGCAAGTTGTTGATCAACATGCCACTTGCCTCGGGAACGGTTCAGTACCAAACGAACCTCGGCGGTCCGGCCGTGGCCCGGCCGGCAGCGGTGATCGAGTCATCTACGACTACTGTAGTTGCAGACATACCCCCAAATGGGCGTACCGTCCGATCCGGCTCCGAGGGCGAGATCCAGTTCGTTTGGCCGGCCGCCGGCCCGGAGCCAGCCAAGCCCGTCCTTTCGATCACCTGTCCATGAAGAAAAATACACTTTTCTTCACAGAGGCCTAAGGTCCGTACCCCAGTGCGTCGATAGAGATTCCGAGAGACCTAAGGTGTCAATCAGAGTTGGAAATCTCGCCGTCCTGGCGGTTGCTCTATCCGTCACTTTCCACGCGGGGGTGGCGGTGGTCAATCAGACGGTATCGGTGACGCTTCAGCCGCAAGGCAAGGTGTCGGTTCCTGGCGGGCTCACGCTGTTAAAGGGCGCGCAGGCGTTTACCCCATTCGCGGGGACAATGACTGTTTCCTTTAGGGCGCGAACGGCGCCCGCCACATCGGCCACCATCACTTTGCAGGCCAGCGGCAACTTCACGCCATCCGGCGGTCCAAGCCTCGACGCGGGTGATCTTACGTTCACTTGCGGGGCGGCGGCCTACGAAACCGCGTGTTCAGGTACGCAGACGGTCAGTTCCACGGCGCAAAGAAGCGTCGTCACGCTGCCGGCGGCGGCCTGCACGGGGGGCGGAGGCAGTTGCAGCGCGGCGGACCCGGCTACCGTCCAAGTCACATTTCTACTCTCGAACGACCCGGCGGTCTCAACAGGCACTTACAGCTTGCCAGTCGTATTCACGGTGAGCAGTCTGTAGTGATCTGGAGTCAACACGTTGGGAGAGGAGTAGAACTATGAAACCTAATTCATCTTTGCTGTTTGTCATGGCTGTTCTGCTGGTTGTGAGCCCGGCCGCTTTTGGCCAGTTCGCAGCCACCGGAACGACCAACATCACTGTCGGCGTCCAGGCGGAAGCCGCCATCCAGGTGGATACCGCCACGACGCCGCTGACCTCGGTGGGGCTGTTTGCCGATTATACGGGCACCACCTCGTTCACCTACAAGATCCGGACGACCAAGACCGGTGGAACCGGCGCGATCACGGCGCAGGTGACCACCAACTTCACTGGCGCTGCTGGAGGATCGGGTCCGTCGGTGGCCAACGGCGTGCTGACTTACGGTTGCACGGTGAGCGCGCCTGGCAGCCCGTGCAGCGGATCTGTCACGGCCAGCACGTCCACGACCAGCGTCGCCACGTTCCTGGCGAACGCGCGTTCAGCCAAGGCTGGCAACAGCGGCTCCGTCGCCTGGGCCTTGGAGAACGATCCGCAGTACGAGACCGACAACTACACGGCCGTGGTGACCTTCAGCATCTCGGCACTGTAAGAGGAGCGGGCATGGTGTGGAGGATTGCGCTGGTCATCCTCGCGGGTTGCCTTGGGGCGATGGGACAAACCAATGTCACTTCGTTCACGGTGACGCCCACGGCGTTGAACTTCGCCGCGATCGACCCGGATACGGGCGGTCCGGCGGCGCAGTCCTCCACAGCCGTCGCCCGGCTCACTTCGGCGTGGCTCCGCCCCTGGAACCTGTACGTTCAATCAGAGACGCCGACGCTGACCAACTGCGGGTCCATTCCCGCTTCGGCTTTGATCGTCCGGTGCCAAACAGCGACGATTACCTCGCTGTTCAATCTCGGCAGCGCTACCTGCAACTCGTCCTCGATCCCGGTCTCCACGACGCAGGCGACCGTGGCGGGCGGGACCCAAGGCATTTTCGGTAACACGATCACGGTCAATTTCCAGGTTTCCTTCGCCGACAGTTGGCGCTATCGAGCGGCGCTGGCGCCGGCTTGCACGGTTTCATTACGTTACACGGTGGATGCCCCATGAGAACAATCGCAATCATATTCATGTCCTGTTGCGCGCCGATGGCGGCGCAGGTTGGCATCGGGCTGTCGCCGATGCGGGTTGAGATGAAGATCGGTCCGGGCCAGAGCTATTCCGGGGCGCTCGAACTGACGAACGAAACCGGCGGCAGGATGCGCATCCGCGGCGAGTTGCTGGACTTCATGCTCGATCAGACGATGACGCCGCAATTCGCGCGGACGATGCCGGGCGAGGCTGCCTGGAGTTGCCGTGAATGGATGACCGTCAATCCGATGGAAAGTGAAATCGGCGCAGGCGAGAAGCTGATCATCCGCTACACGATCCGGGTCCCCAGGGAGGCCCACGCGCGCGGTTTCCATTGCGCGGCGGGCTTCACGGCGCTGCCGCCGGCAGGCGAGGCGAAGGCGATGGGTATCCGAAACGCGGTGCGTGCCGTGGCAGCTTTCTATGCGACGGTTGGCGATAACAAGGCCAAGGGGGAAGTGAGCGAACTGAAGATCGAGCCGGTTGGGACAGTGAACAACGCGGTGGTTTCAATACGGAACGATTCGGAGTATCACTTCCGGCCGGCGGGCAAGCTGGAACTGCTCAACGGCGCAGGCGAGGTTTTGGAGGCACTCGACATTCCTCCGTTCCCGGTGTTGCCCAAAAGGGAGCAGCGGTTCGTGATGCCCATCAAGACCGATCCAGCCGCGGTTGACGCGCTGCGGGTGAGGGTCGACCTTGGGATGGACGAGGTTCAGGAAGCGACAGTCAGACTGGAAAAGGGCGGTGACGCGGCCAACTAACATCATCGCCGGGATGGCGATTCTGGCCTGTGGCGCGGTGAACGCTCAGGAGTCCAAAGGTACGGCCGATCTGGCCGCGCAGGGCTTTTACTCGCCCGGCGGTTATGATTCCTACAAGGCGACGACGGGCATGGCGGCGCAATTCCGTTACATCCTGCCCGCGGGGGCATTGCTGGAAGGCAAGGCGGAGAACTATTCGGCATCCGGCTTCCGGCTGACGGAAAACTACCTGACCTTGCGCGGAGTCGCGGCCGGAGGATGGCGGCTGGAGTTCACCGCGGGCGACCTGACGGTGCCCGGACGGCAGCTTGAATTCTTCACCCCCCAGATGTACACGCCGCTGTTCCGGCTGCGCGGCGCTCGCGTCCAGGGGCTGCGCGGACGGCTCGGCTGGAGCGCTTATGCCGGTGCCGTGACTTTTCTGGAAGGGCCGCGCCTGCCGTTTTCGGTCCTCGGGCCGCAGATCCGCAGCGGCGGCAGTGTCACGTGGAAAGCTTCAGAGACGCTCGAATTCGCCGGGCAATTCGACACGATTTCGACAGCTCCGGATAGCGTGTCCGATCAGCCATACCTGCTGCAACCAGGCCGCCGTTACGCGCGTTCGGCGCAGTCCACCGCCATGGCGTCGTGGAGGCCCACCAAGCAATCCAGGATTTTCGGCGAAGCCGCTCACACCATGGGCAAGCCACTGGACTCGACGACGGTGAACCCGTCGCCCTTGAATGCGATGGCCGCCGCCGACTACGATGACGGCCGGTGGGCGGGACGGGCGAGCTATGCGCGCCAGTCGGCCGGATATACGCCGGTGGCGGGCTACTATACGGGCGACCGCGGCGGCGGATTCGTGGAAGGGCGCGTCCGTCCGTGGCGGCGCATTGATGTGTTTGCCTCGGCCGGCAACCAGCGCAACAACTTCGAACACAATCCGTCGGTCTGGACGTTTCAGTCCTCGTCGGCCAACGCCGGCGTGTCGGCTGAACTGCCCGGCGGCGTCAATGTCACCACACAGGTGTCGTCGATGTCGCTCGATTCGGAAGCGCCTGGGGGCGAGAAGACCCGCGGCCACAACCGGCAGTTGATGTTGATGGCGGCCAAGAGTTACGGCCGCCAAACGACGCGTTTCTCCTGGCGGAAGTTCGATATGGAGTACGCCGGCGCGCCATCGTCGCAGGGTGCGTTCGAAGGCGAGCAGACCGTACGGCTTGGCCGCTGGACGACCTCCGGCGCCGTGCGCTGGAACAATTCCCGTTCAAGCGAGAGCCGCGACAGCGTCTTCGTGCGCGCGATGGTGCAGGGCACGCTGCGGCGCGCCACGTTCCATGCTTATACCGAAGTTGGACGTGATCTGGCTAACCAAACACTGTTCGCGATGAACCAGATCCAAACGACGGTGGCCGGCTTCAGCATGCCTGTCGCGCGCGGCTGGACCGTGCAGGGCGAGGTGCTCAAGAGCAGCATCGCCATGGCGCTGAATCCGCAATCGGCGTTTGTGTTGGCCTCGAACGGGGTCCCGGTGAGCATGTCGCTGGGCGGCATGGACCGTCTCAATATCTTCTTCCGCGTGTCGCGTCATTTGAGTTGGGGCGGCGCAGCGCCGTCGTCGGCCTATGCCACGACGCTGGCCGGAGTCGCGCCGGTGGTGGGCTCGATCGAGGGCATTGTCAAGGATGAGGACGGAACCGCGGCCGAGGGAATCCCGGTGGTCCTGGACGGCTACAAGACCGCCCGCACGGACGATCATGGCCGTTACAGGATGGCCGGCGTGATGCAGGGCGAGCACAAGATCGAACTCTCGCCACGGGAGTTGCCCGCCGAATACGACCCGGCGTCGAGCGGTCCCGGGCAGATCTACGTCCGCAGCGCCAGGACCGAGCGGCGCGACTTCAACCTTGTGCGGCTGATGAGCCTGACGGGCCAGGTGCTTGCGCCGCCGAATTCGAAAGTGGAAGAGATTGTCATTCGCCTGGAAGGGACGAAGCGATTGACGACCCCAGACGAAGACGGGCGTTTCGCGTTCTACAATCTGCCGGCGGGCGATTATGTGGTGGTTCTCGATGAATCGACACTGGCCGAGGCGCGGCGGCTGTCGGGTCCGGGCAGCGCGGCGGTGAGCCTGCGCCAGGGCGGCGAACCCGTCGAAGTCATCTTCGGACTTGAAGCCGTCGAGAAGGTGAAGCCGGTCCGGCAGATTAATCTGAACTGAGGCTGCGGGACGGGCGGGCTGAATCAGGGGCGGATCGTCCAGCGGAGCTTTATGGCGATCAGTTCGCCTTGCGGCGCCATGGCCTTATCGTGCGGCGAGAGGTAGAGCCGTTTCCAGCCGCGGTTCCAGACGACAAAGAGGTCGTTGCCCGGCTTGATGGTCCAGCGCAGGCGCGTATTCTTGCCGAAGTTCCGGCTCTCGTCGTCGTACTGCATGAAGCTTGTCAGGACCACGTTCGGGCTGAAGGCGTAGGACAGGCCGGTCTGGTAGAGCCGTTGCGCGAAGTTGCCTTGTTTGAGGCGGGCGAAGTTGTGTTCCGATCCGAGACCCGCGGTTAAGCGGCCCGATGGCGCGGTCCACTTGAGGCTGGTTTCCTGTTGCAGCAGCGAGCCTGTGTAGAACGAGCCGAATCCGGTCTGAGTGGTGAATACCCACGGGCGGTGGGGCGAGGACTCGAACTCGAATTCACCCCGGTTGAACCGGTATGCGCCGACGGGCAAAACCACGCCGTCCGAGATCTCGAAGCCGGCCGGGAGAAACTCGTACTGGGGAGTGACTTTGAACGCGATCTTGTCGCCGGAATCGAGGTCGAGTTCGGCTGGCGTGAATTCGAAGGACCAGGATTCGTTGAAGCCGCGGAGATTGTCGACGCGAGTGTAGTAGTTACGCAGCCGGTATTTGCGGATCCAGTCGAGTGAAGACCCGTGGGCGGGACGCGGCCCGAAAGAGCAGCCGGTCCGGTATTGGCGTGTGCCGGAACGGGGGAGGAAGCCGAGTTCAGGATTTAGGCCCTCACCGAACTCGAAGGTCTGAGCGAAGCAGTCCAGCCGGTCGTTAGGGTAATCGACTTTGTAGCCCCAGCCGTGCCGCTGCCCGGACGCAGTGCCTCCGCGCGTCAGAACGCTCCAGGCGCCAATCAGCAGGTTCTTGTCACCCATGAAACGGGAGGTCCTCCAGACGGCGTCCAGGCCGGCGAGCGTGTTTTTCGTGACGCCATCGGGGCTGCCATTCGTGATGATCGTGCCGATGCGGAGTTGGCGGGTGAGGTCGTAGGAGATGCGGCCGGCGAAGAGGTTCGTCCCAGGGACGCCGCGGATGTCGCGCGTTTTCACGCTGAGCAGGCCGATGTTCCAGCGGCCGGCGCGGCCGTTGAGTTTGACGCCGGCGTCGATGGGGATAAGCTGACCGTCGTACAGGCCGATGCGGCGGCTGAAGAAAGGGATGAAGGAGGTTCCGAGGCCGAGACCGAATTCGAACTGGTTCGAACCCTCGAGGAAGAACGATCTCCTCTCCGGGAAGAACAATGAAAAGCGGGTGAGATTGAGTTTGCGGGAATCGACCTCGGTTTCGGCGAAGTCGGTGTTGACGGTAAAGACGGCAGCCATCTGGGGGGTGACGCGCCAGGTTACGTCGACGCCGGGCTGGCCTTTCCAGTTGTGGCTGGGGACAGTGAAATCCTTGGCTGAGCGGCCGGCGAAGAAGGGGCTGATTTCGAGTCCTTTGCCTTGCTTGAGGATCTCCACGCCTTCGATGCGGCCTGCGCGGCTGAGGTCGGGCAGGTAGGAATCGAGGGTGGGGGAAAAGGCGCGCAGGACGGTGCGGTCGCGGGCGACGTGCCTTTCGAGATTGATGCCCCATGAGGTTTGCCCCTTGGTGAAGCTGAGGGTGCGGGTGGGGATCTCGAGTTCAGCGGTCCAGCCCTGAGGCGTGCGGACGATGCGGGCATCCCAGATGCCGTCCCAGTCGAGGGAAGGGTGTTCAGGCCCTGAGATGAGGCCGTCGAGGCGCGCACCGGCGGCGTTGACTTGGAACAGATACCCTGTCCTGCGGTCGCCATAGGTATCGAGGACGACCGAGACGGCGTCGTCGCCCTCCTGCTCGGCGTCGCGCGTCATCGTGTGGACTGTGATGCGGGAGGGATCAGGGTCGATGCACTCGAACGCGACGTAGAGGGCCGTCTCGGTGAGCAGCACTTTGGCCGAAGTCTTGTACGGAGTAGATGCGCCGGGGTTCGGCGATTGCTGAGTGAATTCGAAGGTCCTGGCCGACGCCCAGGGAGCCTCGGTTGGCTTGCCGTCGAGTTGGATGCGAGGCGTTTCCGCCTGGATTGGGAGAATCAGACAAACAAGGGTGAAAATGGCGCGCACGCATCAACGATATCGCAATAATGGATCATGCTCCGGTTTGCCCTGTTGTGGTTGGGACTCATTCTATCGGCGGCGGCGCAACCGCTGGTGGTTGTGGCCATCGACGGTCTGCGGCACGACTTCATTGAGGTTCACAAGATGCAGACGCTCGCACGGCTGCGCGCCCAGGGCGCATCGGTCGAACGGATGAAGCCGAGTTTTCCCTCGACCACATTCCCCAACTTTCACACTATGGCGACAGGTCTTGAACCGTCGCGCCACGGAATGGTTGGCATGGTCTTTTACGACCGCGCGCGTAAGAGCCGGTTCAACTATCAGACGACTTCCACCGACGGATCCTGGTACGGCGGCGAACCGTTTTGGGAGACCGCCGAGCACGCCGGCAAGACCGTTGCGACGTTCTTCTGGCCGGGCACCGATGCAGGCGTGAACGGCAAGTGGCCGACGTACTTCCGCCGCTACGATTATCGAGTTCAACACGACGAGAAGGTCCGCCAGGTGGCGGACTGGCTTGCTATGCCCGCACCGAAGAAGCCCGATCTGATCGTCGTTTACTTCTCTGATATCGATTCGGCGGGCCACCGTTACGGTCCGCTCGCGCCTGAGACACTCGATGCCGCGCAACGCGTGGACGCGGCCGTGGCACGCGTCGCAGAGCTTGCAGTTGCGGCGGGCGCGACTCTGCTCGTCGTCTCCGATCATGGGCAAAGCGAGGTCGAAGGACATCTGGACCTGACGCCGCTGGCCGATTTCAAGGGCTGCATCGCAGCCAATGAAGCGCCGATGACGCAACTCTATTGCGACGATCCGGAGCGCGTCTACGCCGAGTTGAAACCGAAGGAGAAAGGCTGGCGTGTTTATCGCCGCAATGAAACGCCCGCGCATTTGAAGTACCGGGACAATCCACGCATTGGCGACCTGGTCATCCTGCCGGACCGGCCGATGATCGTCCAGGTGCTGCCGCCGGGCGATGGATCCACGGCCGTGCCGCATCTCAAAGGGATGCACGGCTACGATCCGGCGGCCAACACAGAGATGGATGCGTTGCTGATCGGTGTTGGCGCGCCGTTCAAGACGGGCGCGCGCGTCGCATCGGCGCGCAATGTTGATGTCGCGCCGCTGATCCTGAAGTTGCTCGGAGTCGCCGTGCCCAAGGGGATCGACGGCGATCTCAATCGTGTGCGAGCGCTGCTTCGGTGATCAAGCGTTCGATCTCATCCCAGAGTTCCTTGTCGTACTCCAGTAGAACGTGCGCGCCCATGAAAAACCGCTTCAGCCAGTAGTGCTCGCTGGCCACGATAGTGTGCTCGCGGCCCTTGTAGGTAACGCGGCGGTTGAAAAGGATCTGCGTGCGGGCGGGATCGGCGGCGCGGATCGCCCGCGCGCCTTTCACGATCCAGTGGTCCCGTTGATAGAAATTGGCCGCCCGGCGCACATTGGCGGGCACGATGTAGGTATCGCGCCCGTAGCCGTCGACGACCAGGGCGAATTGCACGGGGACGCGCATGGTTTCAAGCACGCGCGCGAATCGCAGGACCGCGCGACCGCCGAGAGACTGCCCGAAGAGCACAATGCGCGCGCGGCCGGCTTCTTCAGGCGAGAGCGTGCCGTCGCGGTTGAAATCATGCGCCTCGCGCACAAGCCTCACGCCGAGTTCGAGCGAGTGGTTCTCCACGGTCTCGACCCACACGCCGGACAACTGTTTGCGCTTGATGGCGATGGCCGTCCTGCGAATGGCGCGGACCGGGTTATCCCACCGGTCCCACCCGCCGGTGATTCCGATAACGAGCGCCTCGCCGGGCTTGACGGGCAGCGGCGTGACGAAGTCGTCGAACGACTGGGTGCGCGAGTCGGCGCGGGCGGACAGGAGTGCGGCAAGGATCAGCGCAACCGAGAGAAGGAGGCGAATCATCGGCGGATAACAACATTCTGCGCGATCCGCAGCCTTCGCATGGCGACGATCAGGGCAATGGGTAGCCGAGGCTGTCGCGGAGCCATTCGGCGTTGTCCTTCACTGCCGCTCGCAGAGTCTCAAGGAGCCGTTCGCGCTTTTCGAACAGGCGGTAGCCTTCACGTGGACGCAGGTATCCTCGGGCCTTCGGGTTTTCGAGAAAGAGTTGGTCGGGACCGATCTCGGCGGCGCGTTCCTCATAGCGTTTGCGGTTGTCGAGCAGCGCCTTGACGATGAAGGGGACCACGGCCGAATAGTCCGATTGCATCGACTCGGTGGTCTTCATGTAGTGGTCCTTGTCGACCTTGCCCCAGGTGACGGCTTCGGCCGGGAAGCAGGATGACAACGACCCGTCGGTGACCGGCGCGGAGACGATCTGCACATCGAACTGGTAGCCGCGCACGCCGGGCAGCCCAAGCACCTGGCCGAGGGCGGGCTCGGGTTGAAGGTTGAAGTTCTTCGGTACGCCGCCGCCGAGAATCCACGTGCCCAGCGCGCGGGCAGCGTTTTCGAACAGGCCCCAGTAGTGGTAGGCGCAGGATTCGAAGACTTCGGCGTGGATGTCGAGTTCGAATGAGTAGTTGTCGATGAGGCCCGCTTCGCGCATGGCCCAGAGCTTCATCGAGTTGAGGAAGATCGAGCCGTCGCCGGGGGCGCCGACGAAGTAGGGGATGGCCATGCGGTGGCATGTCGCCAACATGCCCGGCTCGACACCGTTGCGTTGTTCGAGTTTGTCGAGCCAGGCGCCGAGACGGTAACGGAACTCGGGCCCGGTCATCTTCGTCTGGAATTCGGGCAGTTGCAAGATGGCGGAGAAGAAACGGTCCTGATCGAGCAGGACGTCCTCGTCGAAGGCCATGTCGGTGACGCGGATGGTGCGCTCGTCGCGCAAGGCGGCGTCGTCGCCGAAGATGGGGACCTCGTGGACGGGCTCGGGGCGGCCGGTGAGCGAGCGGTGGCCGTCGTGGTAACACATGGCGTCTGTACCGCTCAGGTAGGCGATCCAGCCGGTTTCGAGAAGCGGATTGAGCCAGGTCTGGTGCTGGCCGCTGACAGTGACGGGTCCGGCGAGCGCGAGCGTGAGCGGGCAGCCCAAGCCGATGGCGGTGTCGAGGATGGTGTAGATCCGCCGGAGATACGCGCCGCCGAATGCGGGCAGGCAGTGGCGGAAAAGTTCGTCGAGTGTCGCCACTTCGTCAACACGGCGCGTGCGGACAGTACGGCGGGCATCGCAATCGGGATGGTTCATGTCGGGGGGCTCAGTCTTGAAGCTAACAAGTCACGGCAACTTCGGGCAAGACCTGCGCGTCAACATGAGCGACAATACAATACAAAACCGAAGGAGGAAGGCGAGTGAAACGAATAGCGCTCTTTTTGATTGCGGCGATGTGTGGAGTGGTCCATGCGCAGTCGCGGTTCATCGATGTTCAGCCGAGGCGGACGCGGGACTATGACGAGCGGAGGGACAACGGCTATTGCGTCGTGCGGTTGAGAGTGGATGACGAGGTGGTTGTTCACATCCGGAGCAACCGTTTGGGATTCGAGACGGTGCGGGGACGTGACGCACACGACGAAGGTTCGGAGTGTTCACAGCCGATGCCGTCGAGTAGCGCGCTGGCGAACTTCCGTTTCAAGGGCGTGGACGGCCGCGGACGCGTGGAACTGGCGGAAGCGCCCGATTCCGGCAATCGCTATACGGCGCTGGTGCGCATTCAGGACACCAAGGGTGGCGATGAGGGGTACACGTTCCGGGTTCAATGGGAAAACCGCAATCCGGGCGCGGCGACCGATTCGTCCGGGTTTGGAGGCCGCCGGTCAAGGGCGAACGACAATTCGGGCTGGGGTACGTCTACCGGTGGTTCGAACTCCGGATGGGGTTCCACTGGGAGTTCAGGCAGCAGCGGGTGGGGAACGGGAGCCGCCACCGGAAACGCCTGGGGCCAGACCGATTTCGAGGACACCGCCGCCGGGACGGGCGTCGCCCGGATGGCCGGGCAATCGGATTTGAACCTGACCTCGACGCGGCTGCGGCTTCGCACTGGCGGCCAGTTCATCCTCGAGATCATCGGCGCCGAAACGGTCAGGTTCGCTGGAACCTGGCGGCGTGACGGCGACACCGCGATTCTCGACATCAACAACGGCTTCGCCAGCGGCGGCGCCAATGGAACGGGACGCGCGGTGCTGATCAACAATCAGATTCAGAGTCTCACGCTGGACGGCCGGAACCGCACCACGAACGCGGCGTTCAAGGTTGAGTTTCGAAGCGGCGCGGGCAGGCGCGGATACCGGCGCTGAGCGTCGTGAAGCCCGCTGGACACGGGCTGAAGCCCTTCGCAGGCTGAACAGGCCGCTGAAAAAAGGCTCCGCCCTGCCGGAAACGGCCAGAATCTGGCATCGCTCGAACGAAGAATCAACAACTTGCGGGTGTTGCCGAGTGCCAATCGGACCCAGCAGAAGGTTTTTCAGCAGCCTGTGAAGCCTGCCCCACTGGCACGTCAGGAAAGCGCCGCGCGGATGGCTTCGGCGATCCGCATACTGTGCCTCTCGACGTGTTCGGGGTTTGCCGCCTCCACCATGACTCGGGCGAGAGGCTCGGTACCCGAAAAGCGCACCAGGATGCGCCCGCTGTCTCCAAGTTCGGCTCTCGCGTCGTCGAGCGCCTGCTGGACTTCGGGTATGCCTTCGATGGGGCGTTTGAATTTAAGGCGGACGTTGACCAGTCTCTGCGGATAGATTTCGAAATCGGCTGTCAGTTCGTCAAGCGTCCTGCCCGTGCGGCGAACCACGTCGAGGGCGCGCAGCGCCGATAACATGCCGTCGCCGGTTGTCGCGTATTGACGAAAGATGACGTGGCCCGACTGTTCGCCGCCCAGGGGGAGGCCGGAGCGGGTCATCTCTTCGAGCACATACTTGTCGCCGACCGATGTCCGGCGCAGCGCAATTCCGTCGCGCATCAGGGCGCGTTCCAATCCAAGGTTGGACATGACCGTGGCGACCACGGCCGGTTCGGCGCCATCATATGCGCCACGGGCCAGCAGATCGCGCGCGGCGATCAGCAACAAGTGGTCGCCGTCGAGGATCCTGCCGGAGGCGGAAACCATGATGCAACGGTCGGCATCGCCGTCGAAGGCGGCGCCGCAATCGGCATGATTGGCGAGAACTGCCGCGCGCAGGCTGTCCACATGAAGCGCGCCGCAGTCGAGATTGATGTTGCGGCCGTCGGGCTGGCAGCCTGTGCGGATGACATCAGCGCGCAGCTTCGTAAACAGTTCCGGGCCGAGGTAGGAGGCCGAGCCGTTGGCGCAGTCCAGCACGATGCGCATCCCATCGAGGCCGCCATTGAAGGTGGAGGCGAGAAAATTGACGTAGTGGCGGTCGAGACTGTCGTCCACTTGAAGGGCGACCGGCGACGGGTTGGGGTCCTCGTCAAGAATGGCGAAGATCCGCTGTTCGAGCTTGTGTTCGAGATCGTCGGGCAACTTGAAGCCGGAGTGGTCGAAGGCCTTAAGCCCGTTGTCCTGATAGGGATTGTGCGAGGCCGAGATCATTACTCCGGCGACGAAATCCTCGACCTTGGTCAGATAGGCGACACCGGGGGTTGTCGACAATCCCGCGAAATGCACTTCGACGCCAGCCAGACGCAGACCGCCCGCGACATGCTCGGCCAACCACTGGCCCGATTCGCGCGTGTCCGTGCCGATGACGACATGCGGGCTCCCGCCGTGAGGAGCGTGGGCCGCAGCCCATTCGCCCAGAGCGCATCCGAAGGCGAAAACCGTCTGGCGATCCAGCGGGGCCTCGCCCGCCACGGCTCTGATCCCGTCAGTTCCAAATAGCTGGCGTGACATCAATGTGGTTGGCCGATTGCCTTCATTTCTGCCGTGGAGCCGGGGCGCGCCCGGCGGCGGCATCCGGACCGACGGGCGCGATCGAGACCTTCAATCTCACTTGCGGCGAAGTGGTGAAGTTCACCTGCGGATCGCCTGCATAGCAGGTCGTCCTGGCCTCGCCTTCCGAGTTCAGCATCCGCAAATCGACAGGGTCCGTGAGGACCTCTGAGATCATGTTCACCCGGCCTTCCGGTCCGATGATTGTCAGCTTGTCCGGCGTCACGGTGGCCGAAACGACTTGCATCCCGGCGGGGATGTTCGAGTAGCGGACCGTGACCGGAACCGTGCGGGCCACCCTGGTCTCGAGTGTCAACCTGATCTGGCTGGGGATAGCGCGCTCGAGCATGATGGCTTCGGGAAGGTCGGCATTTTCGCGCGAGATTGTGAAGGTCGATTCCCCAGGACCCCGCACACTGGACAGGTCAATCACCAAGGGGAACGGCTGGCTGCTGAGGCGGGAGAGCGTGAGCGACGGGCCGCGCAACACGAAGTGCACGCGCTCAACCATCTCCGAACTGATCTGTAGCGACTTCGGGATGTTGCGGTACTGAACCGGCGCGGTGATCGACGTAGTGGATTCGCGCGAACCGCTCACGCCCAGCCAAATGAGGAAGGCGACGCTGAGCGAGGTCAGTTTCCATCCGAAGTTTCTCGTCACGATGCGCATCATCGCCGCAACGCCTCCGCGGAAGCCGGACCCGCGCGCAGTGTCCGCCGCTTGGAGCGGCGTCCGAGCCGTTGGGCGACGGTATCGATGGTCACGTCCATTTCAAGCTCGCCCATCTGTGCGAGGGAGATGGCGCCGCGTTCCTCACTGACGATGATCGCCAGGCAATCGGACTCCTCGGTCACGCCAATACCGGCGCGGTGCCGGGTGCCGAGTTTCCTGGAAAGCTCCGGGTTCATCGTCAAGGGCAGGAAGCAGGCAGCGGCGGCGAGACGGCCTCCCTGGACAATCACCGCCCCGTCATGCAGCGCGCCGCCGGGTTGGAATATCGAGAGCAGAAGGTCGCGCGTCACCCGAGAATCCACCGGCACGCCGCTTTCAACAAACGTCCTGAGGCCGACTTCACGCTCGATCACAATCAGCGCGCCCACGCGGTTCTGGGCGAGGTTCGTGATGGCGAACAAAATCTCGTCGGCGACCTCGATGTTCTCGAGACGGCTACCGAACGCCATCCACCGCCGTTCACCGAGCGAAGATAGGGCGCGGCGAATCTCGGACTGGAACATCACGATCAACGCGAACGCGCTATAGGGCGCCAATGTTTCCAGAATTGTCCTCAGGAGTTCGAGGTTGGCGGCCACCGCAACGAGATAGATGCAGACGATCAGCCCCATGCCGACCAGGATTCGCGCCGCCCTGCGGCCGCGAATCAGCATGACGCACTGGTAGATCAACACCGCCACGACGAGGATGTCGAACACGGCGGTGAAGGTGAACCGCGGCAGGTTGTTCGTCAGATCGCTGAAGAAGTCCGGCGCCATTTGCTCTCTGCCCTGGAAGGGCAATATCTCCTGACCTTTCAGTGTACAAGAGAGTTCCCGCCGGACTGGCCCCAAGATTCAAGAACCCGGAGCCGCTTCTTGAGCGTCCAAGTTTCAGATGAAGCTCCTGTTGGCACTTCTCGCGATGGCGCTGCCCTGCGCAGTGGCCCAGGCTCCGGCGGAACAGCGCGCGTTGGTGCGTGATGCCGTCGACAACTACTTTCGCTCGGCCCGGCTGATGCGGGAGTTCGCCGTGATACGCCAGACCGAAAGGCTTGATTTCGACAACAACGGCGCAATGAAGTCGCGCGATCACTGGACGCAGCGAATCGACTTCATCGACGGCGTGCGGGTCGGCTGGACCATCGAAAGGGACGGAAAGCCGGTCGGCGCCGATGAGCGTGCGCGTAGCGAACAGTCCGCCAGACGGGCGGCTGCCGAGTGGAAGACAAAGACACAAGCCGAGCGCGAGAAGATCCTCGGCAAAGCGGAGAAGGAGACCGGCTACCTGCGCGAGTTCCCTCACGCGCTCGTCTTCACCGCGCTGCCGGACGAAGTTGTAAACGGGCGCACGGCGATGGTCTGGTCGTTCAAGCCCAAACCTGGATACAAGGCCCAGACGATGGGCGGGCGCGTCTATGAAGGCGTGAACGGCAAGATCTGGCTGGACCGCGAGGATCGTCAACTGGTACGGCTCGAAGCCGAGGTTATCCGCGATGTCACGGTCGGCGGGTTCCTGGCGAAGATCGAGAAAGGGACGCGATTCGAACTGGCGCAGACCAGGGTCGAGCAGGGCTGTTGGCTGCCTTCGCACCAGATGATTCGATACGGCGCGCGCATCCTCATGGTGAAGGGAATCCACCGCGCCATCGACACGCGATACCGCGATTGGCGAAGAAATCCGGAACCCGTCTGGAGTGGCAATTAGGACGATTTGATTTCGGTCCAGATGCGGTTGTGCGACCGGCTCCCGCAATCCCAGGGTTCAGGCGATGGTCAAGTGACCGATGGCATCACGAAGCAGCGGAGTCAAGCCATCAGTCCGCGATCACGACAGCCGTGCCGGCAGCCGTCACCATCAACATGCCGCCTCCGTGGGCCGTCGAGATGGTTTCGTAATCCAGGTCGACGCCGATGACTGCGTTGGCGCCCATCTGCTGCGCCTCCTCGCACATCTCCTGGATGGCCAGGTCCTTCGCCTTGCGAAGCTCGTCTTCGTAGGCGGCCGAGCGGCCCCCCACGATGTCGCGGATCCCGGCGAAGAAATCCTTGAAGATGTTAGCGCCGAGAATCGCCTCGCCGGAAACCAGTCCGAGGTATTGCTTGATCTCTTTGCCTTGAAGCGTTGACGTTGTGACGACAAGCATGGTGCTAGTAAGGAATTTTAGACTCAGTTGCCACCCAAATAGCAAACGGCTCGCCGCCCTCGGCTTCGAGCATCCGCCGCGTGGGCAGCGACCGAAGCTCGGCCTTGAGCGGCACCTGCGTGTAGATGAAACTGTCGTCGAAGCCGGCCTGAGAGGCGTCCTTGTGCGAGGCGGCGAAGTAGAGCGCGTCGAGCCGCGCCCAATAGATCGCACCCAGACACATCGGGCACGGCTCGCAACTCGAGTAGATCGCGCACCCCTTCAGATCGAACCTGCAAAGCGCCTTGCAAGCCGCCCGGATGGCTTCCACTTCGGCGTGTGCCGTCGGATCTTTCGCGCTGGTGACGCTGTTGCCGCCCTCGGCGATCACCTCGCCGTCCCTGACAATGACGGCCCCAAAAGGACCGCCGCGCCCGGACCGGACGTTCTCAACGGCCAGCCCGATTGCGCGGCGCAAATACTGTTCGTGCATGTGATACTCCGGGGAGCCGTTGGAAGACCCCCCGAAGTCCAATTCTACTTCGTCTACTTCCGCTTGCCGTAGTTCTCCTCGGCCTTGGCCCAGTTGACGACGCTCCACCAGGCGGCCAGGTAGTCGGCGCGCCGGTTCTGATACTTCAGGTAATAGGCGTGTTCCCACACATCGCAGCCGAGCACGGCGTACTTGCCTTCCATCAACGGGTTGTCCTGGTTCGGCGTCGACATGATGTCCACGCTGCCGTCCGCCGAGGCGATCAGCCACGCCCAACCCGAACCGAACCGGCCCATGCCGGCGGCGTTGAACTGCTGCTTGAAGTGCTCCAGGTCGCCATACTTCGCCTTGATTGCGGTGACCAGCGGGCCAGCCGGCGCCGCAGTGGACGGCGCGCCCATGATCTGCCAGAACATCGCATGGTTCCAGTGGCCGCCGCCGTTGTTGCGCACGGCGGTGCGGATCGCTTCCGGCACGGCCTTGACGCCACCGGCGAGTAGGTCTTCCAGGCTCTTGCCGGCCAGGTCGGGGGCCGATTCCAGGGCCTTGTTCAGGTTGGCGACATAGGCGGCGTGATGCTTGCCATGGTGAATCTCCATGGTCGTCTTGTCGATCGACGGCTCCAGCGCATCAAAGGCGTACGGAAGCGAGGGAAGGGTGAATGACATGGACTCTCCTCTAAACAAATCTGACGAACGTTCCCTTAGATGATGTGAACGCCCGCCAGGATGCGGCCGGATTTGAGGAGAAAACGCCTGCCTAGACCGCGAACCCGCCGGCCCGCTCGAATGCCGCCGCCAGACGGAACATCCCCGGCTCGTCGAAATGCCTGGTCAGAATCTGCATCCCCACCGGCAGACCCTCCGCGGTGGTCCCGCAAGGCACGCTCATGCACGGAATGCCGGCCAGACTGCCCGTGATCGTGTAGATGTCGGACAGGTACATCGCCAGCGGGTCGTCCACCTTTTCACCCAGCTTGAAGGCGGGGAACGGCGACACCGGCGTCACCAGGGCGTCGACCTGCTCGAACGCCTTGGCGAAGTCCCCGGCGATGAGCGACCGCACCTTTTGCGCCTTCAAATAATAGGCGTCATAATAGCCCGAACTCAGCACGTGGGTGCCAAGCATGATGCGCCGCTTGCACTCCGCGCCGAAGCCTTCGCCGCGCGTGAACTGGTACATTTCGGCCATGGTCTGGGCACGTTCGCTGCGTATCGTGTAGCGTACGCCGTCATAGCGCGCCAGGTTCGAACTCGCCTCCGCGGTGCAAATGATGTAGTAGCACGCGATGGCGTATTCGGTGTGCGGCATGCTGACGTCGACGATCTCGCAGCCCATCGATTTCAGCAGTTCGACGCCCTTCATGATCTGGTCGCCTGTCTCGCTCTTCAGTCCCTTGAAGTACTCGGCGGGCAACCCGACGCGCATCCCGCGCGCCTCCTGCTTCATTGCTTCCGCGTAACCGCTGACCGGCGCGAATGCGCTGGTCGCGTCCTTCGGGTCGCGTCCGGCGATGGTTTCGAGCAACGTGGCCGCGTCGCCGACGGTTCGGCCAAAAGGCCCGATATGGTCCAGCGACGATGCGAACGCCACCAGTCCATAGCGCGAAACCCGCCCGTAGGTCGGTGTCACGCCCACCACGCCGCAAAAACTCGCCGGCTGGCGGATCGATCCGCCCGTGTCCGAACCCAGCGAGACCGTCGCCGTGCCCTGCGCCACCACCGCCGCCGAACCGCCGCTCGATCCGCCCGGAACGCGGTCCAACGCCACTGGATTTCTCACCGGCCCATACGCCGAATTCTCGTTCGACGAACCCATCGCGAACTCGTCGCAGTTCGTCTTGCCAATCACCATGCCGCCCGCGGCTTCCAGTCGTTGGACGGCCGTGGCGTCATACGGCGGAACCCAATGCTCCAGCATCTTCGACCCGCAGGTGGTGGTTACGCCCTTGGTCGTAATGACGTCCTTCACCGCGACCGGAACGCCGGCCAGTGCGCCCGCGTCCTCGCCCGCGGCGATCCGCGCATCCACCCGCCGGGCGTTTTCCATCGCCCGCTCCGGGCAGAGCCGCAGGTAGGCGTTCGTGTTGGCGTTCACGGCTTCAGCGAAACGCAGCGCCTCCGCGCAAAGTTCCCCGGCGCTGAACTGGCGCGCGGCCAGGCCTTCGCGAATCGCGGCGATTGTGAGTTTGGTGACGTCCACTCCGGCTTACCGCTCGATGATCTTCGGCACTTTGAACTGGCCCGCCCCGGAAAGCGGCGCGTTGGCCAGGGCCGTCTCGTTGTCGAAACTGGCGCCCACGGCGTCTTCCCTCAGCGTGGCTGTCTCGCCGGCTTCATAGAGGACCTGCGCCATGGGTTCGACAAAAGAGGTGTCGAGTTCGTTCAACTTGTCGATATGCGTCAGGATCTCGTCCAGATCGTGGGCCATGCGGCGGATCTCGTCTTCGTTCAAACTGAGGTTCGCCAGGCCCGCCACATACCGGACTTCCTCTTCGGTGATCTTCACGCTCGCGCCTTCCTCCATATCCCCGGCCTGGCCGCCGGCGACTGTTCCTGACGCACTGGGGGCCGTCTCGGCACAGCCAACTGGAAGTGGATCTCTTCCACCAGGTCCAGCCCGGTCAGCTTCCGCAGGTTCCCCAGGATCTGGCCCTTCAACCCCATCAGATTCTTGCGCCACAGTTCGTCTTCGACTTCCACCGTGACCTTGCCCGAATCAAACCGCACGACCTTGGTCCGCTCGGCCAGCCGCTTGCCGACCGCTACCGGCCACGCCGCCGCCGCGATCTCGCCCGGCGATAAAGCCGACTTCGATTTCATGCGCGCGATCAGTCGTCCAGCTCGTTCCATGGCTCGTGCAGGGGCTCGTTCAGGGGCTTGCTCAGGAAATGAGATTCTAACACGCCCCGGCCCCCGATCCCGCCGTGCTACGCTCACCCTCGATGCTGGTGCTCGCCTCTCAATCCCCGCGCCGCCGCGAGATCCTGTCAAATGCCGGTTTCACCTTTGAAGTCCGGCCCGCCAACGTCGAGGAGTTCCCCCTCGCCGCGGAAGACCCGGCCGGCTACGTCCTGCGTCTGGCCCGCGACAAAGCCGCCGCCGCCGGGGCCGGTCCTGACGACTACGTTCTCGCCGCCGACACCACCGTCGCCGCCGCCGGCCACATCCTTGAAAAACCGCATTCCGTCGTGGACGCCGCCCGCATGTTGCGCCTGCTCAGCGGACGTACCCACCAGGTCCTCACCGGCGTCTGCCTCCGCCACCAGGGCCGGGAGTGGTTTGATGTCTCGTCCACCCAGGTTCGATTCGTCACCCTTTCAGAGGACGAGATCCTCGCCTACGCCTCTTCCGGCGAACCGATGGACAAGGCCGGCGCCTACGCCATTCAGGGCCTCGCCTCCAAGTTCGTCGATCGCATCGAGGGCTGCTACTTCAACGTCGTCGGCCTGCCCGTCTCGCTCGTTTACCGCTTCCTTAAGGATGCCGGTTACCCCTTCCCAAGCCACTAAATCTTGGCCTTCGGGTACTTCTTGCGCATCCAGGCGACGAAACTGAGCGGCGCCGCCATCGTCGACAGCCGGCTCTGCCGCACCAGCGCCCAATCGTCAAACAAGCCCGACGCCTTGATTTCACCCAGTGTCAGCGGCGGTTCGATCAATGTCACGAACTCCATTTCCACATTCCAAAACTTTGGATCGGCCGCATCCGGCCCCGGCGCGCCCGCCACCCTGGCCAGTCCCACCACCGCTGAAACGCCGCCGCTGTGGTAGATGAAGACGCCATCGCCAGGCCGCATCGCCCTGATCGCCTGCAACGCCTGGGGATTCCTCACGCCGTCCCAAACCGTGCGACCCTCGGCCGCCAGTTGCCCGACCCCATACGTGTCAGGATCCGTCTTCGCTAGATAGTATGTCCGCGCCATGTGACCTCCTCGAAAGCCAGTATCGCTTACCAAGGTACTAGCAAATCCCCGCATCAACCGCCATGCTGCGTGTTTTCAAATGGATGCGGGTGAGATCGCCGCGGCCGGGCCGGATTCCGCCCTAAAGTGTGGTGTACAATAACGTCGATAGATCATATTGTTGTGATCCGGCGTGTCCGGGGTGTCTCCACGCGCTCGCCGCGAGGGCCCGGATAGCTGATGCCAACCTGTTTAGGTTCGCAACTGGAGGGATGCCGATGTTTGGTACTGGTTTGGTGGACAAGTCGAGCCACCTGTTCGTCGCAATTCTGTTTCTGGTCATCGCAACCGCTCTCGTGGGCTGGGGCCAGACCGCTCCTCAAACGCAGGCGCCGCCGCCCGCCGAGGCAGGCGCGCCGGCAGTTGCGCAGGCCCTCGCCGACGCTCCGCCCGCCGCGCCGGTCGACCCGAAGACGTATGTCATCGGCGCTCAGGACCACATTGCCGTTCGTGTGTGGCGGGAGGGTGATCTCTCCGGAAGTCATGTTGTCCGCCCCGACGGCAGAATCACCCTGCCGCTGGTAGGCGATGTCGAGGCCGCCGGCTATACGCCCGAGGCGCTCACCGCGAAGATCACAGAGATCCTCGGCAAGGTGCTGACGAAGCCTGAAGTCATGGTCTCGGTCCTCTCGGTGCAGAGCAAACGGTTTTTCATATCGGGGAAGGTCGGGCGCACCGGAGCCGTGCCGCTCGTCGTCCCCACCACCATGCTCCAGGCCCTCAGTTCAGCCGGCATGGGCGAGTGGGCCAAGAAGAACAAGATCATCGTCATGCGCGGCGCCCAGCGCATCAAGTTCAACTACGACGAGGTTATCAAGGGCAAGAAGCTGGAGCAGAACATTTTTCTCCAGGACGGCGACCATATCTTCGTCCCCTAGCCGGTTCCAACGAGGATAACTATCAGCCATGCAACCCCAACCCAATCAGGAACAGCCGCTCAGCATCCCTCGCCGCACGTTTGACGTCGAAGACTACATCGACATCCTGCGCCGCCACCGCTCCTGGATCCTCGCCCCCACTTTCGCCGGCCTCGTTCTGGGCGTTATCGTCGCCTACCTCTGGCCCGACTCCTTCCTCGCCAGCGGCCTGATCCGTGTCGTCCCGCCCAAGGTCCCGGCCCAGTTGGTCCCCACCAACCTCACCGAGGGCATGACGCAGAAGGTGATGGGCATCCATCAGAACATCGTCAGCCGCCCGGTGCTCACCAACGTCATTCAGACCTACAACCTCTACCCCGACCAACGCAAGCGCAAGCCGATGGAAGACGTGATCGAGGAGATGCGCGGCGACATCAGGGTGGGGCAACTGCAAGGCCTGGGCCGCGGCATGGCCAACGGCAGTGCCTTCTCCGTTTCGTTTTCCTACTCAGACAAGCGCCTCGCCACCCAGGTGTGCAACGACATCATCACCAGGTTCGTCGATGAGAGTACGCGGTCACGGTCAGCCCAGACCATTACCACCACCCAGTTCTTCCGCGAACAGCTTGACTCCGCCCGAAACGAGCTCGAAGAGCTGGACCGCAAGATGTCGCTTTTCCGGTCGCGCAACGTCGGCCAACTCCCCGAACAGGAGCAGGCCCTGTTTAACCGCCTCACTGCCCTTGAAAACGGCGTTCAGAGCGTCAATAGCTCCATGAATCGCGTCAACCAGGAGAAGCTCCAGCTTGAAACCAGCATCCGGATGCTCCGCGACCAAGCCACGATTCGCGCATCCCAATCCGGAGCAGCGGGCGGCGGCGGCGGTTCCCGGCCGGCCACTGCCGCTGACGCCAGACTGGCCGAGATCAGCCGGGAGATTGCGCGCCTCGAAAACAACATCTCCGTGCTCAAGGAAAGCTACACCAGCACCCATCCCGATGTCCGCCGCCTCACCGTCATGCTGGAAGGGAAGCGGAAGGAGCAGGCCCAGGCATCGGCTGAGGCGCAGGCCGCCGCGCTTGAAGCTTCCGCCGGCGCGCCCGGCCGGCCCGCCGCCTCCACTTCCGGCTCCCCCCGGTTGGATTTCGAAACCGCCGCGGCCATCGCTCGAGTTCAGTCCGCACTCCAGGCCAAGGATATGGAGATCGAAGACCTGGCCCAGCGGCTTCGCGAAAATCAGATGCGCATCCGCGAGGCCAATGCCCAGATCCAGTCCAGCCCGGTCGCTCAGCAGGAGTACATCCAGTTGGTGCGTCAGCGCAATTCGGCCCAGGAGCGCTTTGCCGACCTCAGCGGCAAGACACGGACGTCAGCCATGGCGACCGAAGTCGAAAGCCGGCAGCAAGGCGAGACGCTCGAGATTCTCGAACAGCCCGTCATGCCCTCCGAGCCGTTCTCTCCGAAACGCGAGATCATCATCCTTGCCGGTCTCGTCATCGGCATCGGTTTCGGCGTCGGCGTCGCCAGCGCCAGGGAGATCAAGGACACTTCGCTGAAGAACCTCAAGGACGTAAGGGCCTACACCAAACTTACGGTCCTCGGGTCCATCCCTCTTCTCGAGAATGACTTCGTCGTCCGCCGCCGCCGCCGCCTCGGCTGGCTTGCCTGGGCGGCATCCCTCCTGCTCGGCATCCTGTTGATGGCGGGCTCTGTCGTTTATTACTATACGTCCCGAGCCTGACACCACCATGAGCCTATCTTTCACCAATCGTTCACGAGGTCCAGATCAGCCATGAGCCGTGTTCACGATGCCCTGCGAAGAATGGACCCTGCCAGCGGTCCCGTTAATGCTCCCGGCCAGACAGGCGCCCGTACGCCCCTGCCCCCAAACTCGGCTGACGAACTCCGCAATCTGCTCGACCGGATCGAACTCGTCCCGTTCACTCCCGCGCCCGACGCCTCTCTGCTCGACTCGGCCCGGCCCAGCGAGGCTCCCGGCGAGGAGTTTCGCAGCCTCCGCACCCGCCTGAACCACCTTCAGAGCCTTCAGCCCATCCACAGCCTCGTCATCTCGTCCTCCTCGCCCGCCGAGGGCAAGTCCTTTACCGCCGCCAATCTCGCCCTGGCCCAGTCCCAGCTTGAAGGGAACCTCACCCTGCTGGCCGACTTCGATTTCCGCCGCCCTGTCATCCATAACCTCTTCCAGATTCAACGCAGCCCCGGCATCACGGACTACCTCCGCGGGAAAGCCAAACTCGAAGAGTGCATCAAGCGCATCGAAGGGTCCAACCTCTGCATCCTGCCCGCCGGCGAGGCTGTCCTCAACCCGCTCGAGTTGCTGAACCTCCCCGAGGTCAAGATCCTGATGGACCGGCTTCCTTCAATCTTTAACTGGGTCATTCTCGATACTCCGCCCCTGCTGTTCGCCGCCGACGCCAACCTGCTTGCCACCCTCACCCATGGCCTCGTTCTCGTGGTCCGCATCGGCGTCACCACCATCGACACGGTGACTCGCGCCATCGGCTCGCTCTGCCGCAATAATATGCTCGGCGTCGTCGTCAATGCCGCCCACAAGGGCGAACTTTACAGCAAGTACACCTATTACCACTCGTATTACTATTCGAAGCCGGCCGAGTAACTTCCGCCCGCCGCTCGAATAACTCGCATGAACCAATCCACTGGCGACAACCCGCCGGCAGCTCAATCGCAGGGTTTCCCTCCAGGGCTCTGCCGCGTCGCCGCCGGGCTGGACGCCGGTTTTTTTGGAGCCCTATCGCTTCTGCTCTGGTTCGTCGCCGGTTCCATGCTCGGCGGCGGCCTCTGGTTTTCCAGGCTCAACCTCGCCGCCGCCCCTTTCTTCGGCGACCTGGTCTTTTACTCCGGTCCCGGCTGGCACACCCTCTCCGGCGCCGCTCTCCTGCTGCTCCTCTATAGCCTCCTCGGCGTCCTCTACGCTTTCCTGCCCGCCTCGCGCGAAGGCTGGCTCAACATTCTGACCGCCCTCGGCTACGCTGGCCTCGTCCATCTCTGCGCGGACGCCTGGCTGTGGAAAAACATCCACCCCTTCGCCCCGCCTTACTTCGCCCCGCTCGCCATCGCCCCAGCTCATCTGCTCTTCGGCCTCTCCCTCTGGCGCTACCCATCCCGCCTTCGCAGCCTGGCCCTCAGCCTCGGCAGCCCCCTTGCGATCGCCACCCTCGCGCCTGCTCCCGTATTGTCTTCCGAACCGGCCGATGTCCCCCCGGCAGACACCCCGGACGACGTAGTTTCCACTCTCGACCGGACCGATGACGAGGCCAATTCGTCCCTCGTTGTCATCGAAAGATCCGCGCTTTCGACGCCCCCGCCTTCCGCCCCGCCATCTGAATCTTCCACCCATGATGGTAGTCCGCCTCCGAGTTCGCTAGAATGAAGTCTTTGGCCTTGCGCCCGATCGCGTTTCCCAGTGAAACGCAACCTGATTCCAGTGCGTCTGGTGCGAGAGGCTTGGTGCGAGAGGCCCAGTGTGATAGGCCCGGTGTGAGAGGCGACGATGAGAAAGGAACACTTCTGCTTACGATGACTCACAGGCACGTGAGCCTGAAAGCTGTCCTGCTGTATCTCGTTATCGCTGGGGCGGGCGCGGGTTCGACAACATATCTCCACGGGCAACAGCCGCCACAACCGGCCAAGCCCGCACCATCTCCAAAGCCCGCTTCCCCATTTGAATCGGTGCCCGGGACGCAGGAACCGGCCAAGCCGGCTCAACCGCCTAAACCGGGCCCCTTCGAAACCGTTCCCGGGACGAAGGAAGCCGCCAAGCCTGCCGAAGCCAAGCCCGCCACGCCAACTCCGGAACTCTCCGACGTCGTCGAATATATCGAGTTCCGCGGCGCGCGCCGTGTTCCCCAGGACACCCTTCGCGCCCTCATCTTTACCAAGAAGGGCGACCGCTTCGACGAGGCCGCCATCCAGCGCGACTTCATGGCGCTTTGGAATACCGGCCGCTTCGACGACATCGTCGTCGAGCGTGAGCGCGGCGAAACCGGCTGGATCATCCGCTATCTCGTCACCGAACGCCGCGTCGTCCGTACGATCAAGTACGAGGGCAATAAGTCGGTTACCGTCTCCGAAATCCTCGACCGCTTCAAGGAACGCCGCGTCGGCCTCACGGTCGAACAACAGTTCGAACAGGGCCGCGTCCAGCGCGCCGCCAATGTCCTCAAGGAATTTCTCGCCGAACGCGGCCGCCAGTACGCTACCGTCACGCCCGAAATCCGCCAGATTCCCCCGTCCTCGGTCGAACTCATCTTCCGCGTCAATGAGGGCGCCAAGGTCAAGGTCGGCGCGATCGACATCGCCGGCAACCAGGTCTATGGAGACCGCGCCGTCCGCCGGGCGATGAAGAACCTCAAGCCCATCGGCATCCCCTACTCGCTCTTCCTCGAGGAACTCTTCCCCCGGACCTACGATTCAACGAAGCTCGAAGAGGATAAGGAACGCGTCCGCCACTTCCTCTACAACGCCAACGGCTACTTCCTCGCCCGCGTCACCGGCCATAAGGTGACCATGCGCGACACCCGCGCCGGCCGCATCTGGTGGTTCCCCCCCCTCATCTGGAAGACCACCAAGCCCGGCAAGCATGCCGACATCCAACTCACCGTCGAGGAAGGCCGCGAGTACCGCATCGGCAAGATCAACTTCGTTGGCGTCAAGCTCTTCAAGACCCCCGAAGTCTTCATGCGCCCCATCTTTGGCATGGGCGAAGGCGACATCTTCTCCACCGAGAAGCTCTCCAAGGGCTTTAAGGCCTTCCAGAAGTTCTACGGCCAATTCGGCTACATCGACGCCGTACCCGAACCCGACTTCAACCCCACCCCCGACGGCAAGATCGATCTGACCCTCACCGTCGACGAGGGCAAACAGTTCTTCGTCCGCCGCATCGACTTCCGCGGCAACACGACCACACGCGATAAGGTCATCCGCCGCGAAATCCTCATCGACGAAGGCGACCTCTACAACACCCAGTTGTGGGAAGTCAGCCTCCTCCGGTTGAACCAGCTTGGCTACTTCGAGGCGCTCAAGGTCGAGGACGCCGCCGACATCACCCGCGACACAAAGAACTCCACCGTCGATATCACTCTTAAGGTGAAGGAGCGCGGGAAGAACTCCGTCTCCCTCAACGGCGGCGTCTCCGGCATCGCCGGCTCTTTCGTCGGATTCGGTTACTCCACCAATAACTTCCTCGGCATGGGCGAAACCCTCAGCCTCAATGCCGAACTCGGCGACCGCACCCGCTCGGTCACCTTCGGCTTTACCGAACCCTATTTCCTCGGCCGCCCCATGCAGGCCGGCTTCACCATCTACACACAGCGCTTTAATTACGATCAGGCCCGCGAAGTCTCCCTGTTCTCCGGCCGCAACCTGATCCCACTCTACGACTCCCTCGGCCGCGACAACCTGCTCAACTACGTCACCAACGGCTACGGCGTCAATTTCTTTCTCAGTTATCCCTTGCGCCGCTCCTTCGCCCGCCTCAGCCTGACCTACGGTATCGACCGCTCCACCATCACGCCGCTCAATACCTCGTCCAGCAGCTACTTCAATTACTCGAACTTCCTCAACTTCGACGGGCCTAATCAGCTCACAGGCATCTTCACCAGCCGCGTCACGCCGGCCTACACCTACAACACCATCGACCACCCCGTGACCCCCTCGCGCGGCAAAAGCTACTTCGCCTCCATCGCCTTCGCCGGCGGCCCCCTGGGCGGCAGCGTCAACATGCTCGAGCCGACGCTGACCTATACCCACTTCGTCCCCGGTCTCAAACGCGGCCACGTCATGGGCTGGCGCCTGCTCGGCCGCATGATCTCGGGCTATGGCGGCAAGGTCGCTCCCCCTTACAACCGCGTCTATATGGGCGGCGAAAACGACGTCCGCGGCTTCGAGATCTGGTCCATCCTCCCCGCCGTCTATATCCCCTCCGCGGCATCCATCCCGATCCTCAACAATGACGGATCCGCCCGTACCCAGAAGGTCATTGTTGACGGTGTAGTCTCCACCGTCGGCCTTACTCAGCAGATTCCCATCTACCAGATCACCTTCCCCGGCGGCGACACCCAGGGTATCGCTAACTTCGAATACCGCATCCCCATCTTCGGACCGGTCACCCTGGCCGCGTTCTTCGATGCCGGAATGAACCGCATCACCCTCGGCAACCAACTCCGTCTCAATCCCGGCCGCCTCGCCGAACTCAATGGTCAGTTTCCGCAAGCCGCCTTCGAGAACGCCGCGGTCCGCATCCCCACCACCCAGAAGCTGCGCACCTCCACCGGGCTCGAACTTCAGGTCATGATGCCCGTCGTCAACGCCCCCTTCCGCCTCTATTGGGCCTATAACCCCACCATCATCCAGGATGTCTTCATCCCACCCGTCGCTGCCGACGCCTCGTTGTTCCCCAACCAGGCCACCATGGACTATGCCGCATCCCGCTATTCCGCGATTACGCCCTATTTTGAAAAGCGGACCATGTTCCGCTTCACCATCAGCCGTACCTTCTAGCCGGGCTTAGTCCCAGGCGGCATGATACCATCGATGTTAGTTTGAGGAGTTCGAAACAGTGAGAATTGACGCAAAGTACCTCGGCTTGGCCGCTATCGCGCTGCTTGCCGTCGCCCCCGCCGCAAAGGCCCAACAGGCGCCCGCCAAGGTCGCCATTATCAATATCCAGAGCGCGATCCTCGCCACCAAGGACGGGGAGAAGGCGCGCGAAGCCATCCGCGTGAAGTTCGAGCCCAAGTCCAAGGAGATGGAAGCTCGTATGGCCGAAATCAACCGGAAGCGCGAGACCCTCCAGAAATCCGCCAATACCCTCTCCGTCGAGGCCCGCGAGAAGCAGACCCGCGAAATCGACGACCTCCAGAAGAAGTACCAGTGGGATGCCGAAGACTTCCAGGGTGAGCTTCAGCAGGAAGAGCAGAAACTCGTCGGGGAAATCGGCAACCGCATGATTTCCATCATCGACGAGTTCGCCAAGGCCGCCAACTTCGCTCTCGTCCTCGATGTTTCCAGCCAGCAGAGCCCCGTTCTCTGGGCCGCCAGCGGGATCGAGATCACGCGCGACATCGTCGAACTCTACGACAAAAAGCACGTCGTCAGTTCCACTGCTCCCGCCGCCACTCCAACCGCCAAGCCGGCCACGCCTACCGCCCAGCCTCCGGCCGCCAAGAAGCCTGCTGGCGTGAAATAGTCTGAACATTCAAACGTCTGCCTGAATGACCGGCGCGGCACAGCCCCCGCCGGTCTTTCTCTTTGTAGGACAGGCCTCCCGGCCTGTCACCCGCCAGCCTCTCCAGATCCTCTCTCCGCCTCAGGCTGCTCACTCCTGCGCATGTGCGAGTGTCCCTGTAAGTGAAACATAATACGTAACTTATCTGCCAATCCAGTTCGTTTGGTCAAGCCTGCCCGACCCGGCCATCCCCATCCCCGGGTCGCCCTCCCCAAGCCACCC
>CAZLDN010000018.1:3372-59257 GCA_964558355.1 uncultured Candidatus Solibacter sp. | reverse complement strand
GGTGGGTGACGCGGTCGAGGTAGTGGGTGACCTTGGCGCAGAGGAAGCCTTGGGTGACGGGGTGGTTGGGGTCGCCTTGGATTTTCGATGCGCGGTTGGTGGAAGGGTCGATGGTGACCAGGACGGAGCAGGCGTCGGGGCAGTCGAGGGCGCAAGTGGAAAGGCGATGGATGGGGGGGGCGTCGATGGGCACGGGGATACTTCGATTATACGGGCGGTGGTTTCTGTTGGGATCCAAGGTTGCCGTATCATTTGGAGCAGGACGGCGCGTGAGCGACAGAGAACTCATCATTCAGCGGATGACCTGGGAACTGGAGTGGCTTGTCGAAGCGGATCTCGTTCGAATGCTGACGTACGTTCTCATGTGCTGAAGGAAGTCCGCGATGAGGCCCTCCTACTGAAACGGGCCTCGGAGAGCGGTCTTACTCGCGAGTGGCTGACGCCTGAAGAGGACGAAGCGTGGGCGCATTTGTGAGTTGGGTGGCTGCGGCGTGTTGAGTTGCTCCCGATGGGAAAGCCGGGCAGAAACCCGGCTGCCGGCTGGAAAGCCGGCCCCACGAGCGGAACCCGCTCAAAACGTTGCTGCCCAACCGAACGCAGCCCAGGCAGGCCACGTTACAGAAACCTACAAAAGAGACTCAATACTCAGAAGCTCACTCCGGCTGCCACTCGAAATACGATCCATAGCCGCCGCCGAGGTTCCTCGCCAGCCACAGCCGGTACTCGTGCGAGGCTGTTCGCGTTACTTCCTTTCGGCTCGGCGACGGGTTGGTCAGGATGACGATCTGGCGCTTGCCCGACGCATCCGTCCGCGAGCAGACGATCTCGTCGCGGTAGTCGCCCAGCAGGTCCGCGGTCATCATGACATTGCACGCCCTGGCCGACGGCGCAGGCGATGAACCGGGCATCAACTTCGTCCCGTCGAAGCGGGCCAACTCTCGCGAGTCCGGGCTGACGAGATCCCTGGCATCGCCTCCGGTCCAATTCACCGGCCGGTAACGCGACGGGAAACCCTCCATCAGGATCTTGCCGTCCGAGCCGAAGATGACTGTCTCCTTGGCGAGGTGGCCGTCGCGGTTGGTCAACATTTCCATGCCCGGATGCGCCGCCGAGATGTCGGCCGCCCAGCCGATATGGGCATGGGTCCAGCGCGGGTCGTCTTCGCGGTTCAGTTTCCAGATGAGCTTGCCGGTCGCCGCATCCACCAGATACGCGCCGGCGTGCGTGCTTGTCTCCACGACATAGAAGACCTGCCGTCCCTTCTGCCCCGGCAGGACATGCTTGATGGCCACGATGTCGGGATGGGCGCGGTAGATGGACCACTTCATCGTCCCGTTGGGATTGAGCACCGTCGTGCCGTCGAAGACTTCGTCCCTGCCGTCGCCATCCACATCGGCGATGTCGATATGGTGCGAACCGGACCCGTTGGTCGGGCCATAGCTGTTGAAGACCCACAGTTGCTTCAGCGTCCTCGGGTCCCAGGCATGGAACCGCTCGTTCTCGTAGAGGCCGGTCTGGGTGACGAGCGACGGGCGCTTGCCGTCCAGATAGGCCACCGACATATGGACGCGCGTGGAGGTGCCCGAATGGTCGGTCGCCATCTTCGGCCACGGCGTGCGGCGCAGCAGTTTGCCGGTCATGCCGTCGAGGATGGCCAGGTCGATGTTGCCGTTGACGAGCATCCTTGCCGCGACTTCGGCCTTGCCGTCGCCGTCAAAGTCGTAGATCAATACCGGCGAATTGTTGGCGTTGCCGTAGCAGTTGCCATAGTCGATCAACGGTTTGCGCCAGAGTTGCTTTCCGTAGGAGGTGAACGCTTCGAGTTCGACAGGCTTGCCCGGATCGCGGGTGTTTTCGCGGATGCCGTTGTTGCAGCGGAACAGGACGTCGAGTTTACCGTCGCCATCGAGGTCGCCGAACATCGGCGTGCAGTCGCCATCCGTGGGGCTGGGTTCGAAAATCGCCGCCACATTGGTCGCCTCCGTCCCGCCAGTGACAGACGCCCATTCCGATGGGGCGGCCTCCTTGCCGTCCATGCCCAGGTTGCGGATCCGGTAATGCAGGCGCTGGCCCGCCGGAGCGGTTATGTCGACGAAACTGGTCGCACCGGCGACCGGCTTGTCCGTGATGCGCATGCCCGCCGCGTCCAGCCTTGTCGAGCGGTAAACGTGATAGCCCGCGCCGTCGCCCGGCAGCAATTGCCAGGACAGGAACACGCCGCCCTGCGACGGCAACGCGACCAGCCTTCTTGGCTGCCGTTTGAAGTGCGTCGAACCCAGCGGCTCCCTGACCAAACGAAATCCCAGGTCAGGATGGCGAATCCCGGCGCTTGTGCTGCTGCGCGAGTTCACCGGCAGGTATGCCGCGCTACGCGCCCACGACCCGCCGGCGACGCCGCCGTCTTTTTCCACCGGATGCGTCAACCGGAAGATCCACTGCCGCCCGGCAAGCTCATACTCGTTCGTGATCATCTGCCAGACGTTGCCCGACATGTCGTAAAGCCCCCAGGGATTGGGATCGAACGACTTGACTGGCTTCAGATGCGTCTTCCACGCGGCGAACGCCCGGTCGCCCGTTTCGTCGTAATTCGCCTTGCCCTTGGGATCGGCGTCGCCCCAGACGTATTTGAATCCGTCGCTGCCAGCCTTGGCGGCGTATTCGTGTTCGGCCGGCATCGGCAGGCGGTAGATGCGCCGCTCCTTGCCCGACCGCCATTGCAGGTAGTCATACACGTCATAGCGGTTGACATAGATGACGGGATGGTTCTCGAAACCCTTCGGCGGCGCGCCGGCGGCGAAGTGTTCGGGGGCGGCGTGGCCGGTGGCGCGCAGGAACCCGGCATATTGCGCGTTGGTCAGCGGCGAATCGGCGATTTCGAAATCGTCCACCCGCGCGCCGGGGCGTCCAGGTAAATCTCCGCCGCGAACTGGTACGAACTTCTCTTGTGCCGCGAGGGCGAAACAGAGTAGGAATGAGACAGAGAGCAATTGCATGGCGATGGTCAGACTATCACAGCTACTCTGCGCCGTGGCCCTGTTGGCCGCGAGCCCAGCCCAGGCGCAGGTTACGGGACGCGCCGGCGGACCGCGGCAGGCGGCCAGGCCGGGCATCACCGTCACCGAGCAGCCCCCATCGGCGGGCAGCGGACACGGGCCGGTTTACAGGCCCGGCCGGGGAAGCGTGATGCCGTGGGGTGGCGGCTGGGGCTGGGGCTGGAACGGGACCAACGTGATTGTCCAGGAGAAGGAGGTCGAGAAGGAACCCGCGTTCCGGCCATGGGTCGAGAACAAGGAATACACAAGGGAACTGCTCAATCCCGTGACCCGCGATTATCCCGACGGCACGCTTCCGGCGCCGAAACTGGACCGGACGCCGCGGACCGCGCCCTGCCAACTCGTCCTGACCGGCGGAGAGCGCATCGATAGCGAAATCTGCGAACGCCGCCCCGACCTGGTGTCCTATGTGGACGAGACCGGCCGCCGGACCTGGCTTTCGACCGATCTGGTGGACTGGCGTCAAAGCCGGTTCGGCGGGGGCCGCTGAATCGGGGTAACGGCTGCCCGGCGGCGTCCAGGCGTCAGCCGTTCAGGGCGCTGTGTGGACAGTCGATTCCAGGGATGGAATCCACACAGTCCGGAATTCCGGATAGCAAGCCCTGAATTCGTTTGTAAGTCGCTGATAAGTGGTGTAGTCTGAGGTCAGACAGGTGGTCGATAAGAATGGCATTCCGAATGCTGGAGTAGATCTCGGAATAGTGTCGTTCCACGAGGCAGCACTACCGTGACGGGGTTGAAGGCTCAGCTCAGCGACGCGCTACTGGTCATCCTGACCGTCGCGGCGGTGGTGTGCGGCGGCATCAGCTACCAGCAACAGCGGCTCTACCTGCTCCCCGAAGATGGCGCGACCTGGATGGATATCTCCGACCGACGCATCGAGACCGGCCGCGGGGAGGTGAACCGGGTTGTTGCCGTTCACCTCGAAACGCAGGGCGCGGCCGAGGTGGCCGGCATCCGCAAAGGCGACGTCCTGCTGCGGATCGGTACGGCGGTGAACCCAAGCGGGGTGGCGATCGAGACGGCGGCCGACGTGGCGCGCGTGTTGCAGCGCATCGGAGCCTGGTCGAAAGCCGACTACACCCTGTTGCGCGACGGCGTCGAGTTGAAGGCCAAGGTCATCGTCTCGGACGCCAACCGCGACAAGGCCGTTTATGGTCAATACGCCGTGGGTCTGGCGTGGCTGTCGATCGGGCTGTTCGTTTGGTTCCGCCGCAGGCGCGCGCCCAACTCGTCGCATTTCTACCTGCTCTGCCTAGCCAGCTTCGTGCTGCATACGTTCCACTACACCGGCAAGTTGAACGCCTTCGACACGGTCATCTATTTCGGCAACGTCGTCGCCGGACTGATGGCTCCGTCGCTGTTCCTGCACTTCTGCCTTACTTTCCCCGATGCGCGCAAGAACTGGGGCCGGTCCCAGGTGCTCTCGGTCTACCTGCCGGCGTTGTCGCTGATCCTGTTGCAGGTGGGCGTGGCGACCGGCTACATCCGCACGGCGCTGCCGCTGTTCGAGATGCGCTGGCTGCTCGACCGCGCGTGGCTGCTGCTGTTCACCGGGTCGTTCCTGGCCGGCGGCGCCATCCTGCACATGTCGTCCCGCAAGGCCGACGACCCCATCACCCGCCAGCAATTGAAATGGCTACGCAACGGCGCGCTGGCCGGCGTACTGCCGTTCGCCATCCTTTATGCGGGTCCCTATGTCGCCGGACTGATTCCCGCGCCGGCCATGCGGTTGTCGGTCCTCTTCCTGGCCCTGATTCCGTTGAGCTGGGCCTATGCGATCCTGCGCTACCGCCTGATGGACGTCGATATCATCTTCCAGCAGGGCTATGTCTACCTGCTGGCTACATTGTCGGTGCTGGGCATCGTCTCGCTGCTGGTCTTCGCCCTGGGGCGCGGCGGCCCCGACGGACGCGGCGAGGAGGTGTCGCCCACGTCGGTGGTGCTGCTGGTGCTGGTGGGCATGTTCGTCTTCGAACCACTGCGAAACTGGATCCAGCAACAGCTCGACCGCTATGTTTTCTATAAGGATCGCTACGACTATCGCGTCACGCTGGTCTCGTTCGCGCGCGAACTCAGTTCCGAGATGGATCTGGACCATACGCTGGCCAGTGTCGGCGAACGGCTGATCCGGACGCTGCAAATCGAGCAGGTGGCGTTCTTCCTTGAGCGGGATCACGCGCCAGGCTTCCAACTCCATGTCGCCCTGGACCGTGAAGGCCGCAAGCGAACGCCCCGCGGCAGGGACCTGGACCTGAGGTTCCTGGACGACGCATCGAACCAGCCGTACCTCTTCTTCGAGCGTACCCGCCACGCCTTCGACGTTGTGACGCGCGAAATGCCGCCCCAGGTCCGTTCCACGATCGCCGAACTGGACCTTACTTATTACATCCCCTGCTCGTTCCGCGGCAACACCCTGGCCTGGATGGGCGTCTCCCGTTCCGTCAAGGGCGACTTCCTCTCTTCCGACGACATCGATCTGCTGGCGACGCTTTCCAACTACATCGCCATGGCGGTCGAGAACGCCCGCCTGTACCGTTCGCTGGCCGCCAAGGCGGAGCAGTATGAGCGATTGAAGGAATTTTCAGAGAATATCGTCGAGTCCATCAATGTCGGCATTCTGGCGGCCGACCTCGACGACCGCGTGGAAAGCTGGAATTCGCGGATTGAGAAGCTCACCGGCATCAAGCGCCAGGCGGCGCTGGGCAGGAAGCTGTCGGAAGTGCTGCCGCCGTCGCTGGCGGTGCATCTTGAAGTGACGCGCGGCGACAACCGGGTCCACCAACTCTATAAGTTCCACCTCGATCCCGCCGGCATCGCGGCCGCCGGCGGCCAGAACGGCAACGGCGACGGCGCAGCCCCGCCGGCTGTGCTCGCGACCATCAATGTCGCCATCGCGCCGCTGGTCACCAAGGATGGCCAGCACATTGGCCGGCTGGTCATCTTCGACGACGTGACCGAGCGTGAGGACCTCGAGCGCCGCCTGGTACAGGCCGATAAACTGTCTTCGATCGGATTGCTGGCAGCGGGCGTGGCGCATGAGGTGAACACTCCGCTGGCGGTCATTTCCACGTACGCGCAGATGCTGGCCAAACAGGTCCACGGGGACGAGCCGAAGACCCGGCTGCTCGAGAAGATCGCCAAGAGCACGTTCCGCGCCAGCGAGATCGTCAACTCGCTGCTGAACTTCTCGCGGACCTCGACCACCGAGTTTGAAGACATCGATCTGAACCGCGTCGTGCGCGAGACCGCCGCCCTGGTCGAGCACCAGATGGAGAAGGCCGGCATCCATGTGGAACTCGAACTCGAACCCGGCCTGCCATTGATCCGCGGCAATGCCGGCAAACTCCAGCAGGTCTTTCTTAACCTGCTGTTGAACGGCCGCGACGCGATGGAAGCCGGCGGCCAGTTGACCGTGCATACGTCGACGAGCGGAGCCGGCGTCAGGGCCGAGGTGCGCGACACCGGGCCCGGCATCCCGCAAGAACTGCTGAACCGGATCTTCGACCCCTTCTTCACCACCAAGGCAATGCGCCGCGGCACCGGGCTCGGGCTGTCCATCAGTTATGGCATCGTGGAAGAGCACGGCGGACAGATTGTCGCCGATTCGCGCCCTGGCGAGGGCGCCGTCTTCCGGCTCGAATTCCCCGCCGCCCGAAAGACCGTCAATGCCTGATACAGATACCGCCGCGCACCAAACCAAGGGGCGCATCCTCATCGTCGACGACGAAGCCGATATCCGCGAATCCCTTGAAACGCTGCTCTCGATCGAAGGCTATTCAACCGTCACGGCCGAAAACGCGGCTCAGGGTCTGAAACGTCTCGAAGACGGCGCTTATGACCTGGTCCTGCTCGACCTGATGATGCCTGACCGGTCTGGCATCGAGCTGCTGGACGACCTGCGCGCCCGCGACCGTGAAACCCCCGTCTTCCTCATCACCGCCTATGGCAGCATCGAAGTGGCGGTGCAGGCGCTCAAAGCCGGCGCGAACGATTACTTCTCGAAGCCCTGGGATAACGAGAAGCTCCTCATCGAAATCGAGCGCCAGATCGCCCGGACACGCCTCGAACACGAAAACCGCGAACTCCGCCGCGCCCTCAAGGTCCGTTACGCGTTCCCCAATATCGTCGGCAAGAGCGAGCGGATGCTGGCCGTATTGGACCTGGTGGCGCAGGTGGCGCCGTCGAAATCGAACGTGTTGATCACCGGCGAGACCGGCACCGGCAAGGAACTCATTGCCAAGGCGATTCACGCCAACTCCCCCCGCGCCGACCGGACCTTCGTTGGCGTCAACTCCGGCTCCGTCCCTCCGGACTTGCTTGAGACAGCCCTGTTCGGCCACATCAAGGGCGCCTTCACCGGAGCCGTGGCCAACCGGAAGGGCTACTTCGAGACGGCCAACCGCGGGACGATCTTCTTCGACGAAATCGGCACTCTGACGCCCGACATGCAGGTCAAGCTGCTGCGCGTCCTGCAGGAACGCGAGTTTATGGCCGTGGGGTCGAACGAGTTGATCCGCGTCGATGTCAGAATCGTGGCGGCGACCAATGCGGATCTGAAGAAACTGGTCGAGCAGGGCCGCTTCCGCGAGGATCTTTACTACCGCCTGAACGTCATCGACATCTCGCTTCCGCCATTGAGGGACCGCAAGGAGGACATCCCCTCGCTTGTCGACCATTTCTTCGACGTCTACTGCCGGGAGAACGGCAAGTTCACCGACGATGCCGGCCGTTCGCTGCTGCGCTTCGAAGCCGACGCGATGCAGATTCTGATGGACTATAACTGGCCGGGCAACGTCCGCGAACTCGAGAACGCGGTCGAGCGCGCCGTCGTGCTCGCCAATGGAGCGGAGGTCCCGGCGGCGGTGCTGCCCGAGCCTGTCCTCCATGCCGGCGGCGTCCGCCTGCCGAGGGATCCAGGCGAGCCTCTATCGGCGGACGCGTCGCTGTTTGAAGTTGTGGCCGAATTCGAGCGCCACACGATCATCGAGGTCCTCGAACAGGTCGCCTATTCGCAGACCGAGGCGGCGGCCAAGCTCAAAGTCCCCCTATCGACGCTGAACCAGAAAATCAAGCGGCTGGATATTCCCATCCGGCGCAAGTCGGCGTCAAATTAGGGGGAGGACCCTGTTGCCGCGTCCGGTGCCCGAAGGCCCGGTGGTCGATTTCACCAAGAGCGGCAAGGCGCGTGTCTTTTCCATCTACCTGCCTGCTGACCTGGCCTCAGACGTCCAAACGTTAGCCACGAACCGGCCCTGACCCCCACCCCTGAGGACGCGACTAAGTACTTTGCCCCATATGGAGTTCTCGAATCTCTGCCGAAGAAGAAAGAGACGTGAGAACGCCTATGTCGCGACGCATCCATCCAGCCATCGCCGCTATTGCGGCCGTCCTCTGCCTTGCCGCCCCGGCGGCTGCGCAAACTCCGTATCCGGTCGCTGTCCGGGTGCAAACGTCGGTCACCGGGGCGACCTTTTGGGTCGACGGACAGCCCTATCTGAACGCGGCGGTGTTCAACTGGCCCGAGGGCAGCAAGCACACCCTTGAAATCCGAACCGCGTATATGTATGAAAACGCGCCGCCTGGCATTATTGTCGACCCCAAGCAGTACGACCCAACCTTCAACACCCGTTTCGCTTTCCAGGGCTGGAGTACGTCCGACAACCAGGGTCTCGGAATGCAGCAACCGGTCCTGGCGATCACGGTTGACCGCAAGGCGACCTCCTACACGGCCTCGTTCACCAAGGAGCACGGCGTCTACTTTCTGATTAACGATGACCCTGTGGTGCAGTTTCTTGGGCCGTGCAACGGCAACCAGCAGATCATCCTCGGTTCGGGATTGTCGGCCAGCCGGGCCGGGTATCTCGAAACCAGCTTCTGCGGTTGCATGTCCACGAGCGGATATGCCTGGGTGCAGGAAGGGACGATGATTCAACTCAATCCGGTGGCCTATGCGGGCTATGTCTTTGCCGGTTTTACCAGTCCAGCCGGACTGACCGGCTATTCGGGTTCCTCCCTGATCATCACCAAGCCGGTCACCATCCATGCGAGGTTCGTCCCAGCCCGGCGCATCTTCCTCGAAACCGCGCCCTATCGCGGCTTCAAGGTCCTGGTTGACCACAACGTCATCCCCACCAAACGAGGAGACCTGGACTGCTTGCCCCTGAGCATGCCGGCGGGTTATCCATATTACGCGCCGGGCTATCCCTTTCAGTTCAACCCGCTCGCCGATCCGAATAGCGCGTGGTCCGACGCCCGCGTCTGCAAGAATACGCCCCTGTGCAACGGCGAACTCGACATGCTGCCGGGCACCGACCATGTCCTTGGCGCGCCGGTCAACCAGACTGATTCAAGCAGCAAGAGTTGGGTCTTCGATTCCTGGGATATCGGGGATGGGAACTCCTATCCGCAGAATTCCGTGGTGCGCATCACGTCCGACCCGCGGCCGCTCACCTTCACCGCGCGATTCGTCGAGGGCGCCTTTGTGGGCTTCGCCACCTCGCAACGCGGCCTGAAACTGGTCATTGACGGCAATCCCAATCCGGCTTTGCTCGGCTTCCAGTGGGGTGTGGGCCACACGCACACGGTTTCGGCGCCGCTCGAGCAGCGCGACTCCAACGGCAGGCTGTGGCGCTTCAAGTCCTGGTCGAATGGCGGCGAGGCGGAGCAGACCTTCGTCGTTCCTCCGGAGGCCGCCGAACGTGGGATGCAGTTCGTGGCCCAATACGAATTGCTCGGCCAGTTGACCATCACGAGCGAGCCGGGGACGTTAAAGTTTAATGTCAGCGGAACCGAGTGCAGGACCCCGTGCACGCTCGACCGTCCAGCGGGCGAACAGGTGACCATCACCCCCGTTACTACTGAACAGGAGATCACGCCAGATACCAAGATCGAGCTTACAGGCTGGGAGAATGGGTCTTCGGGCGAGCGGGCCTACACCTTTTCGCAGGAAGCAAACAGACTCACCGCCCGCTATCAGTATCTGCACCGTCTGACCCTGCTCTCCGACCCCGAAGGCGGCGCCGATTGGGATCTGGAACCGGCCGCCGGGCCAGGTTGGTTCTTCACCGCCGGCGTTCCAGTCGAGGTCAACGTAGAGGCGAACGAAGGGTTCAAGTTCCGCCGTTTCGATGGCGCCTTGAGCGGGACCTACCCGCAGGGCAATCTGATCATGAGCGGGCCTAGAACGGTCGTGGCCCGCTTCGATGAAGTGCCGGCGCTGCCTGAGGGCGCGGTCCGCAACGCCGCCGGCGAGACGCCAGACCCTGTTGTCGCGCCCGGGTCGGTCATCTCGGTGATCGGCGTGCACCTGGCGCAGGACTTCGGCCAGTCGAAAACCAATCCCGCCGCGCAGGCCCTCGCCGGCGTGACCGTGCATGTCGGGGACTCGATTCTGCCTCTCGTGTTCGTCTCGCCGACCGAGATCCAGGCGCAACTCTACTCGCATTTGAAAGTGGGCGAGCACACCTTGACGTTGCGGATCCCTGGTCAGCCGAGGGTCTCCACCAAGTTCGAGATTGCCGCCTACGCGCCCGGGCTGTTCCGGAATGCGGAATTCGAAGAACCCGTGGCCGAGGCGTACCACACCGACGGCAAGGCCGTCACGCCGGAGTACCCGGCCAAACCGGGCGAGACCATCCTGCTCTGCGGGACCGGTTTTGGCCGCTTCAAACCGCATCCGCTCGATGGATTCCTCATACCCGAAGTAGGACCCGAAATCCCGCTGGCCGATCCATTCGAGCTTTTCCTCGACGGCCGGGCGCATCCATCGCTGTCCACCTTTGCGCAGCGTGGCCGCCTCGGCCGGGTCGTGATCCGGTTCCAACTCGGCAGTGAACCGCCGGCCGGAGCCATGGTCCGCTTGAAGGTGCGCGTGAACGAGCGCGAGTCGAATACGGTGCTGCTGCCCGTCGAACAGATCAAGACCGCCGAAGAACCCGAACCGCAGGAACAGGAATAGGCCAAGACCGGTAGGAGCGACGGGGCGGGGAACTGGCCGAAAGACCGGGTCTCCGCCCTTTTCACACATCGCCGAAACCGTCGGCAGTTGACTCGCGTCTCAAGAGCGGACCAATATAGGTCGAAGGCAAACGAGGGCAAGAATAATATGAAGCCGTCAAGCATGCTCCTCAGAATCGCCGTTCCGCTTCTCGCGGCGGCGCCACTTTTCGCACAGAACGCTATCTCAGCGCGCGCCGGCCTGGTGAACGTGGCCGACGGCGAAGTGTTTCTGGCGGGCAAGGCCGTCGAGCCCAAGCCCTCGGAGATCATCCAGATCGGGGCCGGCAGTGTGCTGAAGACGGGCGAGGGGCGGGCCGAAATCCTGCTCACACCGGGCGCTTTCCTGCGTATGCCGGACCAGAGCGCGTTCACCCTTGACCGAACGAACCTGGAAGACGTCTGCCTGACCCTGACGCAGGGCACAATCCTGATCGAAGTCGCGGAACTGCTTGACGGCAACTCGATCACAGTCAGGCTCAAGGACGCTGAAGCCAAACTGTCCAGGGTGGGTCTGTACCGTTTCACGGACGACCCTTTCGGTATCCGCGTCTATGAGGGCGAGGCTGTGGTCAAGACCCCGGCGGGAGAACAGCGGCTGAGAAAATCGCGCCAGTTGACCGCTTCGGCCAACGGCTGGGAGCTTGGCAAGTTCGACACCGACGATACCGACGCGCTCCACCGTTGGAGCCGCCGCCGGTCGGAATACGTTGCCATGGCGAACCGGTCATCGGCACGGACTGCTTCCTCGTTCGCCGGCGCATGGGGCGGCCGCTCTTCAGGCTGGCTGTATAACCCCTATTTCGGCACTATGACCTTCATCCCGATGTTTGCCACGGCCGGCAGTCCGTTTGGTTTCTCGTACTACACCCCCTTCACGGTCTATCGCGCCTATGAGCCCCGGCGCCAACCGGTGTACGCGAGTGGCGGCGGCGGTTACAGCGGCCCGTCGGGCTTTGCCGGCGGCCAGTATGGCAACGGCGCGAACCTGCCGAGCCGCGGCGCATCGGCCTCTTACGGCGGGGCTACAGCATCAGCGCCTGCCGCTGGCTCGGCGGCTTCGGCCCCGGCTGCTCCGGCTCCTTCCAGCCCGCGCGGCGGCGAGGGCGCAGGCGCCCGCGGCGGCGGCGGCAGCGGCCGTCAGTAATTTCGACAGTGATTCAAACGCGAAAGGGCCACCTCGCGGGGCGGCCCTGGCGATTAGTTTGCGGGATTATTCTACTTCAACGCTTCCTTGAAGAAATCCAACTGCTGCTGCCGCATATGCGTTGCCGCCCGGCCGGTTACGCCGTGGCTCTTCTGCGGGTAGATCAGCGTCTCGAACGGCTTGCCGGCCAACTGTAATGCGTTCATCATCTGCAGCGCGTTGCCGAACAACACGTTGTCGTCCTCGATGTTGTGGATCAACAACAGCTTCCCCTTGAGGTTCGCCGCCGCGCCCACCGGCGAACCGGCCTTGTAGCCTTCCTCGTTATCGGCCGGCAGACCCATATAGCGTTCGGTGTAGATCGTGTCGTAGTTGCGCCAGTCGGTCACGGACGCCCCGGCGATACCCGCTTTGAAGACCTCGGGCGCATGCAGCAGGCACATGAGCGTCATGTAGCCGCCGTAGCTCCATCCCTGGACCCCGATCCGCGCTTCATCGACGAAACCCAACCCAATCAGGTACTTGACGCCCTCTTTCTGGTCGGCGACCTCCAGCTTGCCCAATTGCCGGTGAACCGGCGCTTCGAATCCATGGCCGCGGCCAAACGAACCCCGGTTGTCCATCTGCCAGACGACGAAACCCTGATGAGCCAGCACCTGGTCCCAACTCAGCCCGGAATACGAATTCCGCACCGACTGCGCATGGGGTCCACCGTAGACCTGCACCACGGCCGGATACTTCTTCGAGGGATCGAAACCCGCGGGCTTGATCAGCCGCCCATGGAACTTCGTTCCGTCGGCGCCCTTGAACTCGTGGATCCCGGTCTTCTGAATGTCGTATTCCGCCGCCGGCTTCGTGTCGGCTTCACGCCAGACGGCGATCTCCGAATTGTCGGCCTTCCGCAGCACGGCCCGGCTTGGCGATTCCAGATTCGAGTAGCCGTCAAGGAACGCGTCGCATTTCGGAGACATCGAAACCGAGTGCGTCCCGGCTCCCTCCGTCACACGCTTCTTGTCCTTCCCATTCAGCCCGACCACCCAAAGTTGCCGTTCGAGCGGGCTCTCCTCGCCCGAGACATAGAACACCCGCTTGCCCGGCTCATCGACGCAGGCGAGGCTCGAAACCTCCCAGTCGCCCTTGGTCAGCCGCGCCAACTGCTTACCGGCGGCATCGTGGAGATAGATGTGGCGGAAGCCCTCGCCCTTCTCCGACGAGCGGAGAATGCGGCCATCGGACAGCAATTCGAAGTCGTCGTTGATGTTGATCCACTGCGGATCGGTCTCTTCGATCAACGTGCGCGAACGGCCGGTGCGCACGTCGGCGGCGAGTACCAGGAGATGATTCTGGATGCGGTTCAGCCGGTGGGCGATCAGGCTGTTTGAATCCGGCGTCCAGTGGACCCGCGCCAGCAGGAACTCGCGCGTCTCGCCAAGGTCCATCCAGAGCGTCCGGCCGCCGGATGCGGCGACGACGCCAAGCCGGACATCGGCGTTCGGCGTACCTGCCTTGGGATAGCGCTGCGGCTCGCTGACGGCGGCCATTTGAAGGTGGTCTCCATGGGGATACATCGGTTCGCGGCTGACGTCGAACTGCATGTAGGCGATCGACTTCGAGTCGGGCGACCACCACCAGGCCGTACCCAGATCGAGTTCCTCGGGATAAACCCAATCGAGTTCGCCATTCCACAGCGTGGCCGTCGCGTCGTGCGTCAGCCGCGTCTCTTTCTTCGACTGAATGTCGTAGGCATACAGTTCATGGCCCCGCCGGTAGGCGACCTTCGTACCGTCGGGCGAAAGCTTTGGATCGCGTTCGGTGACCGGCGTCTTCACCAGCGTTTCGGACTTGCCCGCCGCTTCGTCCCAAAGGAAGATGTCGCCTTTGGAGACCACGAGGATCTTCTTGCCATCGGCGGACCATTGGATCGGCTGTTCGCGGACGCGGCGATTCTCCCAATTGAACTCGCGCGCGGCGGGTTCCTGGACCGAATCCTTGTCTACTGACGAGATGTCAAAGGCGTCGGCGCTCTGCTTTGTCGACAGGTCGTAGATCTTCACCATCGAGCCCTGACGGTGGACGAAACGTCCGCCGGCGGGCGACCAGATGGGCTGGCCGGCCATGGCGGCCATCATCCTGCTCATGCCGGATGAGAGCGATTCCAGCGTGACAGGTTTCTTCTTGACAGGCTCCTGCGCGGAGACGGCGAATAGGGCAAGAATTAGGGCGGCGAGACTGCGCATGATGTCTAGCATGTCACAATCGTTGTGTGGCAGAGGGTACAAATCCCGCCTCGCGGGTACTGGCGATCGACCTCGGGCGAAAGCGGATCGGGCTGGCGCTGAGCGATGCCGGGGGCCTGTCGGCACAGCCTCTGGATGCGCTGCAGCGGCGTACGATGGTTGACGATATCGGGCGCATCCGCTCGATCGCCCAGGACCGTAAAGCGCGCCGCATCGTCGTCGGATTGCCGCTTCATATGGACGGGCGGGAGAGTCCGATGTCGGAGGAGTGCCGGCGGTTCGCGGCGCGGCTGGCCGAAGCGTCGGGCCTGCCGGTGGACATGCACGACGAACGGCTCACGTCGGTCGAAGCCGAGGAGATGCTGAGGGCGCGGGGCTGGTCGTTGGAACGCTTGCTGAAGGAAAAGAAGAAGGGGACGGTGGACCGGCTTGCGGCGACGGTCCTGCTGGAAGACTGGATGTCGGCCCAGGGCGGCCGGGCCGAGCGCGACCAGGCCGAGCGCGACCAGGAGAGTGGCGCATGAAGCGATTCCTGTTGCTGATGGCGGCCGTGGCGGTGGTGGCGGCGATTCTCGTCCATGGCGGCGGCTACAAAGGCTTCTCCGAGCCGGTCTTCGTCGAGATCCCGAAGGGGACCTCTTCGCTGGAGATCGGCAGGAAACTGGCGCTGGCCGGCGTCATCCGTCACTGGAGCCTGTTCCCGCTGGCGCGGCTGATGCGGCCCGCCGCACGGCCCCAGGCTGGGGAATACCGGTTCGCGGACGCCGCCACCCCATCAGCAATTCTTGACAGGATGGCCCGGGGCGATGTCTACTACGTCCAACTCGTCGTGCCCGAAGGCGCCGACGTATTCGATATCGCCCAACAGGTCGAGCGCCATGGGCTCGCGACGGCCGAAGAATTCATCGCCGAGGCCGCGGGCGATGAAGGCTATCTGTTCCCGTCCACCTACCATTTCAAACGCTCGGCGACGACCGGGCAGATTCGTCAGACCCTGCGCGACCAGTTCGACAAGGTCTGGCGGCGGATCGCGCGCGGAGCGCCCAGCCGCGAAACGGTGATCCTGGCGTCGCTGGTTGAAAAAGAGGCGGTACTCGACTCCGAGCGCGCCCGCATCGCCGGCGTCTATTCGAACCGTTTGCGAATCGGCATGAAGCTCGATTGCGACCCGACCGTCGCCTACGCCGCCCGTCTCGAAGGACGATGGAAGGGGGCGATCTACAAGTCCGACCTCGCCAGCCCGAACCGGTACAACACTTATGTCCACGCGGGTTTGCCGCCTGGTCCGGTCGCCAATCCCGGCGAGGAGTCGCTTAAGGCCGCACTGAAACCGGCTGAAACGAAGGAGATCTACTTTGTCGCCGCCCCGCGCGGCGGCGGCGCCCATGTCTTTTCCGAGACGTTTGCCGCCCACGAACAGGCAGTGGCGGCTTACCGCCGTGAGACACGTTAGGCAAGCGATCCTCGATTGGCTCGACGCTCACAAGCCCGCGCTCGTCGACCGCGAAACGGCCGAACGGATTCGCCTTTCCGTTGGGCCGGTAGGGGATCACACGCTGCGCCACACATTGATTGACAGCGGCTATCGGCTGGACCCGCTGGTCGAGGGCGTCAATCAGTCCACGCCCGCCGGCCTGGCCCGCACGCTGCTGGTCCTGGCGGGACTCTACGAATCCGCTTCGCGCGCTGAACGGGGGGCGATCCGCGCCATGGTCATCCAATCGAAGACCCATGCGCGGTTCGCCGCCGCCAATCGCAAGCTCGACGAGCCGAAGCGGATCGAGAAGCAGGAAGCGCTGCTCTGGATCTCGACATGGTTGGAAAACGCGCCGCTGTTCGCCGCATGGTTGAATGTCAGGCGGGCGCGGATCGGCGAGAATGTTTAGGATGATCTCCCGGCTCGCCGTCTGTCTTATCGCCGCCCATCTCTGCGCACAGGACCGAGGCGCGATCCTCGCCGAATTCCAGGGCCTGCTTTCGATTCCGAACGTGGCGTCGGACACGGTCAACATCCGCCGCAACGCGGAGTGGATCCGCCAGGCGATGGAACGCCGCGGAGTCAGGGCGCAGTTGCTTGAGACCGCCGGCGCCCCGCCGGTCGTCTATGGCGAACTTGCCGTGCCTGGCGCCAAACGAACCGTCGTCTTCTACGCCCACTACGACGGCCAGCCGGCCGACGCGCGCCAATGGAAGGGCAGCCCGCCGTGGGAGCCGTCGTTCCGAGGGGGCGATCCAAACGAAGCGGAGACCCGGCTCTACGCACGATCGTCCGCCGACGATAAGGCGCCCATCATCGCCATGTTGGCGGCGCTCGATTCCATGAAGTCGTTCAAGCTCTTGCCGTCGATCAACGTGAAGTTCGTCTTCGAAGGCGAGGAGGAGGCCGGTTCGGCCCATCTCGGCCAGATCCTGGCGGCGCACAAGGACCTGGTCAAGGCCGACTACTGGCTGATCTGCGACGGGCCCGTCCACCAGACCCGGCGGCAACTGCTCTATTTCGGCGCCAGGGGCGTCACCGGCCTGAATCTGACCGTGTATGGCGCGGCCCGCGACCTGCATTCGGGCCACTACGGCAACTGGGCGCCCAACCCTGCCGTCATGCTGGCTCACCTGGTCGCTTCGATGCGCGATGAGAACGCCCAGGTGCTGATCCCCGGTTTCCATGATGGGCTCGAACCGCTCTCGGAGACCGAGAAGAAGGCTCTGGCCGCCGCGCCGGACATCGACGCGATGCTCATGAAGGAGTTGCTGCTGGCGCGCACGGAAGGCCGCGGCGTGCTGGAAGTGATCAACCGGCCGTCGCTGAATATCCGCGGTTTGAAGTCGGCTGGAGTGGGCGAGGAGTCGCGCAATGTCGTGCCGTCGGAGGCTACGGGCTCGATCGATATCCGGCTGGTGAAAGGCAATGATCCGGCGCGGATGGTCGAACTGCTGCGGAAGCACGTGGCCGCGCGCGGCTACACCGTCCTGGATCGCGAACCCACGCCCGAGGAGCGGCTGAAGCACCCGAGGATTGCCGCCATCAAGGTGTCTGATGAGGGCTACCGGGCCGTTCGCACTTCGATGGACCTGCCGGCTTCGCGAGAGGTGATCGCGGCCGTGCGGCGGGTGCGGCCGGATTTGATTCTGCTGCCAATGCTGGGCGGGTCCGTGCCGCTGGCGATCATCGAGGACGTAGTGCAGGTTCCAATGATTGGCGTGCCAATCGTCAACCACGACAACAACCAGCATTCGGCCAACGAGAATCTGCGTCTGAAAAACCTATGGGACGGGATCGAACTGTTCCGGACTTTGTTCATGATGGAGACGGGGCGCTGATGGGAGCTGCGCGGGCTGAAGCCCTTCGCGGACTGAAGTCCGCCCCACCGAGGCCAGGGGGACTCACTGCGGTGTCGCGAAAGTCTGAATCGGTTAGGAGCGTGGCAGGAAACGGCGAATGCCAAGGTCGTAGACGCCCGCGCCGAGCAGCCCGCCTAGCATGGGCGCAACGATGGGTACCCACCACACGCCTGTCGAATCCGTCAGCCCGTTGTTCTTGAAGCCGGCCAGGACAGTGAACACCCGCGGGCCGAAGTCGCGCGCCGGATTGATCGCATAGCCATGCAACGCGCCGAAACTCATTCCAATGCCCACCACGATCGCGCCGACAGCCAGTGGCGTGAACCAGGACGGCGAGGGCGTGTTGCGGTCGTCGGTGACGGCCAGGACCAGGAAGAGCAGGATCGCCGTGCCGAGCACCTGGTCGATGAATCCGGCGGCGGGTTGCGCGGGGAAAGCCGGAAAGGTGGTGAAGATCCCGGCCGACTTTTCAAGCATGGGGTCGAACTGTTGGAATGCAGCCCGGTAGTTCATAAACACCAGGGCCGCGCCGGCGAAGGCGCCCGCCGTCTGGGCGGCGATGAATGGAACGACATAGCTCCAGCGGAATTCGCGGAAGACCGCCACGGCCAGCGTCACGGCCGGATTCAGATGCGCGCCGCTGATGCGCGCCGAAGCCCACACGCCAAAGGCCACGCCCAGGCCCCATCCCAAGGTGATGTTGGTGTATCCGCCCTTGACCACCTCGCCCGGCACGCCCGTGCCGAACAGCAGCGTCATCGAACAGACGCCGGCGCCAAACAGGATGATGAGCATTGTGCCGATGAATTCGGCGGCGAGTTGAGCGGGCAGCGAGGGGGGCTTCATTTAACTTCCGGATCGTATCACGGCAGCAACCCATCCAGCCATGCCAGCATCTCCGACTGCGCGGCGCGGTTGCCCAGCGCGCATTCCAGATTGACGTAACGGATGCCGCGCGCGGCGCACAAGCGCGACAACGAACCGTCGTCGTCGCCCATGGCTTCGTCTTGCAGGACGGCGTTGTAGGGGCCGGCGGCGAGCAGGGCGAAGTCCGATTTCGAAGTCGCGAGGAAGAACTCATGCGGCGCCGATGGCTTGGGCAGATGGACGGCGTTGCTGATGGGAACCTCTTCATTGACCGAATACCCGCGGGCGTTGTTATGCAGCGCGATCAGCAGTCCGCCGGGGGGCGGCAGCAGCGCGTTCATGAGTTGATGACGCCTGGCTTCGAGCCACTTCACCTCTCTCTCGATCGTCTGCCTGCCGGCCGAGGCGTTGAGGCGCTCGATGCTCAGCGCCGCGCCCTGGTTCGAAAACATCCGGTTGGGGTCGATTTCAAGCAGGTGGGGCCGGACCGTGCGGGTCTTGCTTTCGACCAGATAGGCATGGCCGCGGCGGGTCCTCATATGGTCCAGAAGGACGTCGCGGGCCGTGGTTTCATCGCCATGGATGACGAGGTAGCGGCGCGGCGAACGGCCATTGCGAATGCGGCGGAACCGGACGCCGGAGAGTGTCGAATGGCCGGTCGAAGCGAGACCGGAAAAGGGAATCCCAGCCAGAATCAGAAAACTGCGGCGTGTTTGCCGGATTGGGTTCATGAAACTGTCAGTATAGGGCGATGAGACAGCTTGCCGCCGCCATTGGCGGTAGGGATAATGGAGCCGGAGGTCCACGATGACCATCGAAACCATGACTTCACACGGGACTCCTGAAACGACTCCCTCCGCGCAGCCGGACATGACCAGGGAGTTCAATCCCTGGCTGGCCGCCGAAGCGCGTTTTGACCGAGCCGCCGAGCTTTTGGGCCTGGACGACGGCCTGAGAAAGGTGCTCAAGACTCCGGGGATGGAAGTAACCGTGAACATCCCCATCCTGATGGACGACGGCCGGATTGAAGTCTTCACCGGCTACAGGGTGCAGCATTCTCTCGCCCGCGGTCCGGCCAAGGGCGGCATTCGTTATGCCCCCGACGTGACGCTGGATGAAGTCCGGGCTCTCGCCTCCTGGATGACCTGGAAGTGTTCGGTCGTCAACATCCCGTTTGGCGGCGGCAAGGGCGGGGTGATCTGCGACCCGTCGATTCTCTCCCGTACCGAGCTTGAAAGGATCACCCGGCGCTACACCGCCGAGTTGATCGACGTGATTGGACCGGAACGCGATGTCCCTGCGCCCGACATGAACACCAACGAGCAGACCATGGCCTGGATCATGGATACCTACTCGATGCACAAAAGGGCTACCGTCACCGCGGTTGTCACCGGCAAGCCGCTGAACCTGGGCGGCTCGAAGGGGCGTCCCGAGGCCACCGGCCGCGGCTGCCTGTTTGTCACGCTGCAGGCCCTGCGCCGATTGCAGATCGACCCATCGCAGTCGCGCGTCGTGGTCCAGGGCTTCGGCAACGTCGGCGGCATGGGCGCCAAGTTGATGCGCAAGGCCGGCATGAAGATCATCTCCGTCATCGAGTGGGATGGCGCGGTCTATAACGAGAACGGCATCGATACCGAGGCCCTGATGGAGTACAGGCGGCAGACCGGATCGTTCACCGGATTCCCCGGCGGCGAGGCGATTGACCGCAACGAGGCCATGTTCCTCGATTGCGACGTCCTGGTCCCCGCGGCCAGGGAAAACGTCATCCACTCGCAGAACGCCGCCAGGATCAATGCCAAGATTATTACTGAAGGCGCCAACGGCCCCACCACCGCTGTCGCCGACAAGATTCTCAGCGAGAAGGGCGTTTTCGTGATTCCGGACATCCTGGCCAATGCCGGCGGCGTCACGGTCTCTTACTTCGAATGGGTCCAGGACCGCCAAGGCTACTTCTGGAACGAACAACTCGTCAACGGCCGTTTGGAGGAGATCATGGTGAACTCCTTCAAGGACGTTGCCGATTGGGCCGACCGCCACAAGGTGGATAACCGCACGGCGGCTTACATGGTCGCTCTGGACCGCGTGGCCTTCGCCATCAAGTTGCGTGGAATCTACGCCTAACCCATCGACGCCGCTCATGCGGCAGTACGCCGCGGCGAAGCAGCAGGCTCCAAACGCTCTCCTGCTGTTTCGCCTCGGCGACTTCTATGAGCTGTTTTTCGACGATGCCGTCACGGCGTCGCGGGAACTCGAAATCACGCTCACCTCACGCAACAAGGAGCGCGGCGAACCCGTGCCGATGTGCGGCGTACCGGCGCACGCGATTGAAGGCTACATCGCCCGCCTGATTCAGAAGGGCTACCGCGTCGCCATCTGCGATCAGATGGAAGATCCGAAGCAGGCCAAGAAACTCGTGCGGCGCGAGATCACCCGCATCGTCACGCCCGGCACCGTCACCGACCCGGCCCTGCTTCGTCCCCACGAAAACAACTACCTCGCCGCCAGCTACGTGAAAGACGACAAGGCCGGCATCGCCTACGTCGATCTGTCGACCGGCGAATTCCGGGCCACCGAATCGACGCTGGCCGAACTCGGGCCCATCCTGGAACAGTTGAACGTCCGCGAACTTCTCGTCGCCGATACCACCCGCGATTCGGCGCCCGCCGGGCGATGGCTCATCACGCCGGTCGAGACCTGGACGTTTACCCACGACCACGCCGCCCGCTCGCTGATGGACCACTTTGGACTCTTGACGCTCGAAGGCTGCGGTCTGGCCGACCGCCGGCTGGCCGTCTCAGCCGCAGGGGCATTGCTTGGGTATTTGAAGGAGACGCAGCGCTCGGCGCTCGATCACGTTGAACGTCCCGCGTGGCTCGACCGCTCGGGCGCGATGATGCTCGACGCCGTCACGGTGCGAAATCTCGAATTAGTGGAACCGCTGTTTTCCGCCGACCTCGACGGCCGCCGCGACTCGACCCTGGTCTCGGTTCTCGATATCACCAAGACCGGCATGGGCGGCCGCCTCCTGAGGAAACGCATCCTTCGCCCGTCGCTTGATAGGGAGGAGATCGAAGCCCGCCTCGACTCAGTCGAACATCTTCTTCGAGCGACGATCGAGCGGACCCGCATCCGCGAGACGCTCTCCCGGATGATGGACATCGAGCGGCTGCTGGCCAAGGTCACGCTCGGCTCTGCCAACCCGCGCGACGTCCTCGGGCTGGGCCGCACGCTGGCTCTCGTCCCGGCGCTGAAGGCCCAGATCCAAACGAACCTGCCGGCGCGGCTGGGCGAGGTTCTGGCTGGTCTGGATGAACTGGCCGGGTTGCGCGACCGCATCCTGACCGCCATCGCCGACGAGCCGCCCGTGAACCTCGCCGACGGAGGCGTCATCCGGCCCGGCTACAACGCCGAACTCGATGAATATCGCGTTTTGAGCAAGGACTCGCGCTCGGTGATCGCCGCCGTCGAGGCGCGGGAGCGCGAGCGGACGGGCATCGGGTCGCTCAAGGTCCGCTTCAACAACGTTTTCGGCTTTTACATCGAGATCTCGAAGGCCAACCAGCACCTCGCCCCAGCCGACTACGAACGCAAGCAGACGCTGGTCAACGCCGAGCGCTTCACCACGCCGGAGTTGAAGGAACTCGAAGCCAAGGTCCTCGACGCCGAGGACCGCATGTTGGCCCTCGAACGCGACCTGTTCACGGCGATCCGCGCGGCTGCCGCCGCCGAGGCCACCCGGATCCGGCAGACCGCCGCCGCCATCGCCGAATTGGACGTCCAGGCCGCGCTGGCCGAAACAGCGGCCGGAAACCGTTACTGCCGGCCGCGCTTTTCGGCTGATGGCGTCATGAAGATCGCCGCCGGGCGCCACCCGGTCATCGAACGGCTGACCGAGCGCGAAGCCCAGCGGTTCATTCCAAACGACCTCTATCTCGACCGCCAATCCTGCCGCATCGCCCTGATCACCGGACCCAACATGGGCGGCAAATCGACCTATCTGCGCCAAGCCGCGCTGATTGCCGTCATGGCCCAAATGGGTTCGTTCGTGCCGGCGGACGAGGCCATCCTGCCGCTGGTTGACAGGGTTTTTACTCGCATCGGGGCGTCGGACAACCTCGCCCGGGGCCGCTCGACATTCATGGTCGAGATGACCGAAACCGCCGTCATCCTGAACACCGCCACCGAACGCAGCCTCATCGTGCTGGACGAAATCGGCCGCGGCACGGCGACCTACGACGGTCTGGCGCTCGCCTGGAGCGTCATCGAACACATCCACGAACGGTCGGGCGCATACACCCTGTTCGCCACCCACTACCATGAGTTGACCGAACTGGCCGACAAACTTGACGGTCTGCGCAATCTGCATGTCTCGGTGCGAGAGTCCGGCGACCAGATCATCTTCCTGCGCAAGGTCGAACCCGGCGCGGCCGACCGCAGCTATGGCATCGAGGTCGCCCGCCTGGCCGGACTGCCGATGGGCGTGGTCGAGCGGGCGCGCGAGATCCTGGCTCTCCACGAAAAGAGCGAGCACACGGTGAGCGAGGAACTCAATCCGCCGAAACGCGGCCGCGCCGAGCCGGCGCTCCAGATCCGGCTGTTCGAGCCGGTCGGCTATCAGATCGCCGAACGCATCCGCACGCTGGACATCGACAACTTGAAACCGATCGAAGCGCTGCAACTATTGAACGAACTGAAAGAGGAGTTGAAACGGCAATGAGAGTCGCGGGCATCATGAGCGGGACATCGCTCGATGGAGTCGATGTCGCCCTGGTCGATATCGACGACGACGGTTTCGATACCGCCGGCTTCCATTCGGTTCCTTACCCGGAACCGCTGCGCGCCGCGCTGCTGGCGGTGAGCAACTGCGAAACCCACACGCGCGAGATCTCCCGGCTCAACTTCCTCCTGCCCGAGATCTACGCCGAAGCCTTCTTCGACACGTGTAAAATAGCCGGCATCGATCCGAAGTCGGTCGAGCTGATCGGCTGCCACGGCCAAACGATCTTCCACGAATCCGAGCCGGCCGAATACCTGGGCCGGAAGGTGGCCTCGACGCTCCAGATTGGCGACGGCTCGGTCTTGGCCGAACGAACTCAAATACCTGTTATCAACGACTTCCGACCGCGCGACATGGCTGCCGGAGGCAAGGGCGCGCCGCTGGTCCCCTTCGTTGACTATCTCTTGCTCCGATCTGAAGATATGGGGCGGGTGGCGCTGAACATCGGCGGCATCGCCAACATCACGATCCTGCCAGCCGGATGTACGACAGATGGCGTAGTCGCCTTCGATACCGGTCCGGGCAACATGGTGATGGATCAGCTTGCCGCGCGATTCTCAGGGGGCAAGCAGCGCTGCGACGTCGGCGGCGCGATCGCGCTCGACGGCGAAGTGGACGCCGGGCTTCTCGCCGAACTGCTTCAGGATGAATACTATGCGCGCCGTCCACCGAAGACCGCCGGGCGCGAGCAATATGGCGCGGAGTTTGTCGATCGTTTGGTCGCCCGGGGCCTTTCGCGGAGTGACACGATGGCCACGGCGACGATGCTCACCGCCTCGACGATCGCAGAAGGCATTTATCGATTCAGCGATGCCGAGGACGGCGGGATCGGAGAAGTGATCGTCTCCGGCGGCGGAGTCCACAACCCGGCCCTGATGCGCATGTTGCGGGCGGAACTGGCCGACATGGATGTGATCGACTCGGCAGAGCTTGGCCTCGACCCCGACGCCAAGGAAGCCATCGCCTTCGCCATTCTCGCCCACGAAGCCTGGAACAAGCGGCCCAACAATCTGCCCTCGGCCACCGGCGCCAGCCGCGCCGCCGTGCTGGGCAAAATCAGCCGCTAACTCGAAGCTATTACACAACTTTGACAATAGAGCCGGCAGGCATCTGGGATGATGCGAATAGATGACGGATCGATCGACGGCAAAACTTCCTCTGATCATTCAAGGCGGCATGGGTGTGTCGATTTCCTGGTGGAAGTTGGCCAACACGGTCGCCAGGCTGGGCCAATTGGGCCTGGTGGCGGGCACTGCGCTTGACCGCGTCATGGTCCGGCGGCTGCAACTCGGCGACCCTGGCGGGCACTACAGGCGGGCCTTTGACGCCTTCCCGTTCCGCGACATGGCCGAACGCGCCTGGTCGAAGTATTTCAAAGCAGACGGCTTACCCGAGGGTGCATCCTATCTGAACCCCGGCATGCACGACAAGGAGATGCCGCGCGATCTGGGTGAACTTTGCATCATCGCGAACTTCGTCGAAGTCTGGCTGGCCAAGGAAGGGCACTCGAACCCGGTCGGTATCAATTACTTAGAGAAGATTCAGCCGCCTCACCTGGTCTCGGCCTATGGCGCGATGCTGGCCGGCGCCGATTACGTCGTCATGGGCGCGGGCATTCCGATGCGCATCCCCGGCGCGCTCGACAGGTTTGTGAACCATGAATCCGCCACATATCCCCTGACCGTCGCCGGCGCGTTGCCAGGCGACGACACGACGATGTCGTTCGATCCCCGCGATTACATGGAATGCGACCTGCCGCCGCTGAAGCGGCCGATGTTTCTGCCCATCATCGCCTCGAACGTCCTGGCAGTCACCATGGCCAGGAAGGCCAACGGGCGCGTGGACGGGTTTGTCATCGAAGGTCCCACGGCGGGAGGCCACAATGCGCCTCCGCGCGGCAAGTTGCAGTTGAACGAGATTGGCGAACCCGTCTATGGCGAGCGCGACGTTGTCGATCTGGCCAAGATGCGCGAACTTGGGTTGCCTTTCTGGCTCGCCGGGGGCTACGGACGGCCGGCGCAGTTGCGCGACGCTCTGAAGGAAGGCGCGGCCGGCATCCAGGTGGGGACGGCCTTTGCGTACAGCGCCGAATCGGGCATGAGAGTGGACTACAAGCAGGCCGTCCTGGAGCAGGCCAAAGCCGGTACTGCGCGCGTTTTCACCGACCCGCTGGCATCGCCATCCGGGTTCCCGTTCAAGGTAGTCCAACTCGAAGGCAGCGCCTCGGACGAGAATACGTACAAGGCCCGGCCCCGGATTTGCGACTTGGGCTATCTTCGCGAGGCCTATCGGACGCCCGAAGGCACGGTCGGTTTCCGCTGCGCATCAGAGCCGGTCAGCGTGTACCTGTCAAAGGGCGGCGACATCGCCGAAACCGAGGGCCGCAAGTGCATCTGTAACGCGCTGATGGCCACCATGGGCACACCTCAGTCGCGCGCGGGCGGCAAGATCGTCGAAGCCGGCATCGTCACCAGCGGCGACGACCTGGTCAATCTGAGACGCTACATGCCCGAAAACGGCACTGAGTACCACGCCGCCGATGTCATCCGCATCCTGCTCAGCGGCCTCGAAGGCACCGAATTCGAACATCTCACTCGGCCTTCCGCCGTCCCAGTCGAGGTCGGGTAATCGACTTCATCAGCGGTTCGGGCGGGGTGGAGACAAAGCAATAACCGACGCCGCGCACGGTTCGCAAATGGTGCGGGCGCGACGGGGCATCCTCGATGTAGCGGCGCAGGCGGAGGATGAAGTTGTCGATGGCGCGCGTGTCGGTATCCTCGCGCAAACCCCAGACGGCATCGAGCATGGTCTTTCGAGAAACCGGCTTACCCTCGTGTTTTACCAGAAAGCGCAGCAGGTTGGCCTCCATCAGCGTCAACCGGAAGATCTGGCCGCCGACGGTCAATTCGAGCCGGTCGAAGTCCACGGTGCGTCCGTTGAAGGTATAGCTGGAGGGTTCGGTCGCCGCTGGCGGCGCACCGCCATTGATGGACGAACTGAGCCATTCGCGGCGCAGCAGCAACCCTTGCAGCCTGGCGATGAGGATTCCCAGGTCAAAGGGTTTGGCCAGATAATCGTCGGCGCCGGCCTCGAAGCCGCGGAGGACATCCTCGGCGCGGCCGCGGGCAGTAAGGATGAGCGCGGGGACGAACTGTCCGGACTGGCGCAACTCGGAGATGACGCTGAAGCCGTCCTTGCCCGGCAGCATGACGTCGAGCACAACCGCGTCGAAGGCCTGTTGGCGTTCGCCGGGGAGGAGCAATTCTAAAGCCGCTTCGCCAGTATCGACCACTTCGACGCGGTAGCCTTCGGCTTCGAGGTTGAAGCGCAGACCCTCGGCGATATGCTGTTCGTCCTCGACTATGAGCACCCGGATCATGACGCCGCCGGCAACTCCAGGATAAACGTGCTGCCGCGGCCCGGACCCTGGCTCTCGGCCCAGACGCGGCCGCCGTGGCGTTTGGCGACCGAACGAACGATATAGAGACCCAGTCCCGTGCCTTTGACGCGCGCGGCGATCGGGCCCGGCACGCGATAGAAGCGGCTGAAGACCTGTTTCAACTCCTGCTTGGGAATGCCGGGGCCGCGGTCGCTCACCCGGATCTCGGCGAACTTGCCATCCAGACGCGAAGTCTCGACGGTCACGTCGACATCGTGGCCGGAGTATTTCACGGCGTTGTCGATCAGGTTCGAGATCGCCGTGCGGACCTCCTCGGCGTCGCCCATCACCCGGATCTCGCCGCCGGGTCTAAACTTCAGCGCCTCGGCGGCAACCGTGTGCAGCGTGCGCGCTCGCTCGATGCATTCCGAGATGAGCGGATTGAGATCGACAGGCGCCAACACCGGTTTGGCGCGTAAGGCGGCGACGCGGCCCGTGCGCAGCACCTGCTCGATGGTGCCCAGGAGGCGCTCGCTGTCGGTGAGCATGATGCTGTAGAATTCCTGGCGCTTGGGCTCCTCGACGGCGCGCGTTTGCAGGGTTTCGAGGTACAGCCGGATCGATGTCACCGGCGTCTTCAACTCATGGGTCATGGCGTTGATGAAGGCGTCGTGCTGCTCGTTGCGCTGAATCTCGCGGACCAGAAAGGTAGTATTCAACACCACGCCGCTGATGATCAGCGCCAGCAGGACGACGCCGAGGGCCAGCAGAATGCCGGTACGCCAACTGAGCAGTACCCAGCCGACATAGAGCAACACAGTGACCGCGATAAGGGCCACGCCGAGTGCGATGAAGAACGTCACCGACTTGCGCCGGCTGCTGACGATCATGCTTCCAGATTAACCGACCGTGCGGCTACTGGCCGTGGATCGGGAACGGCGAGGGCTGTGTGGCCATCATCGGCATGGCCAGTTCCGGCATCGGCGCCGCCCTGAATAGCTTCAGGCAGGGCCTGGCGATCCAGCGCGACCAGCGGTTGGCGCTCTTGCGGCGCGCGCTGTCGGTGGTGATGCCCGTGTTGGCGTACATCTGGCGGTAGAGCTTCGAGATCAGCACGAAGGCCAGGCGCGCCTTCATCGACTTGACGCAACTGGCGCGTCGCCAGACCGCCTTGATCTCATAGAAGCTGTCCCAGACCTTCTGCGTGTAGCCGCGGATCTCTTCCGTCGTCATCGTCGGGTGCGGCGAATAGCGCTTCGGCCGGATGTCGGCGGGCAACTGCCAGTAGCGCGTGACCGGTACGCCGTGGACCTTCTCGGCGTTGTCGCCAAGCTCCCTCTCCCACTTCTGGAAGTCCACCGTTCCGGGGAACGGCGTCATGACGACAAACTGGGCGAAGGTCATATCCGACTTTTTCGCCAGTTCGGCCGTCGCCGCGAACGTGTCCTCCCGGTCGGTCGGCAGGCCGAAGATGAAGGAGCCGAGCACATGGACGTCGTGCTCCCTGAACGTCTTGAGCTTGGCCACCAGGGTGTCGCCCGAGTAGTTGAAGTCCTTGAAGACAGCCTTCAGGCCCTCTTCGGTCACCGCTTCCACGCCGACCAGCGCGCCCTTGATGCGCGCCTTGCTCATCGCCGCCAGGAACAGCGGATCTTCGGCCGCCTCCATGGTGATCTGCGTGAACAACACCATATCGCTGGGCAGTTTCGAAAGCTGCTCCATCAACTCGAACCGTTCAGCCCGCATAGCTTTCAACTCGGCGATGCGTTCGGGGTTGCCCTGCTTCTCGGCCAGTTCGATGTCGGTCAGCGTGACGGTGTAAAAGTTGTCGTCGGCCAGGGCGATGAAGCGGTATCCCAGACGCCGCAACTGCACCACTTCGCTCACCACGGCCTCGGTCCCGCGTTGCCGCGGTTTCTGGCCGTCGGTGCGCCAGACCGAGCAGAAGGAACAATGTTTCGGGCAGCCGCGCACGGTCTGCACCGATGCCCACATGTAGCTGCCCTTAGGCAGAAGTTCCCAGCGGGCTTTCAGGAAGCTGTCCGCTGCGACACGTCCGCCTTCGTAGATTCGCTCGGGCGATCCCTTTTCACAGTCGGCCAGCACTTCGCCCCAGGCGATGTCGCCGTCGCCCTTCACCGCCGCGTGCGCCGCGCCCAACTCGTGCGCTTCGTCCGGGTACAGTGTCGCGTGGATGCCGCCGTAAACAACCCAGGCGCCCTTCGCGCGCGCCAGTTTGCCAATCTGGTAACCCCTGTAGGCGTTCGCCGTGTGGATGCCGATGCCCACCACGTCGCCCGCCTGGATGGTTTCCAGGTCAAGCTTTTCCAATGTTTCGTCCGTGATGATGGGGTCGCCGTACTTCAAAGGCGTTGCCGCAGCCAACACGTAAACCCACCTCGGCGTAATGACTCCCACGCCGAACGCATCGTCACTCGGATTCACTATATGGACACGCAATGTAGGACACCTCCTCGGGTGGAACAGACGGCCGCGGATCCTGACGACTGCACCATTCGTCTTCCAGACACACGATAAGCCGCCACTCAATCATAACAGGGAAGTTGATTTTTGTGCGGCCTTTGCAAGTCACTTGCGGCTCCGCGCCCATACGGCCGCATCGAATCGAGCGTCCGCTTAGGACTGTTTTGCCGCCGCCCGCGCCGCCTTATACGCATCGCGCGCGTCCCTGATCTGGCGGGCATGGCCTTCGGCGTGTTCGGCGTACATCTTCAACAGATCCTTGAGCGTCATCGGACCCAACCTCGAATGGATCCCGGTTCGCGAGTAGGTCTCTTCCGGCAAATCCTTCAGCAGTTCGTAGTTCTCGCCGCGGACGCGCCGGAATGTCTCAAGCGCCTGCGAGAACTTACGTTTCGAATAATCCAGCTTCGTGGCCCAGGCGTCCTGGTCATACCACTGCAAGGACGGGTTGTCCTCGGCGATCACGCTCGCCATCCGGTACCGGCCTATCATTTCCGAGTCCGCCAGATGGCAGATAATCTGCCGCAGGCGCCATTTGCCGGGCGCGGGAACAAAGTCCCACTCCGAGCCCGCCGAACCCGTGCTTACCACCGCCACCAACTCCGCCCCGCGGCGGAACCGTTCAAGTAGATCCGTGATTTCGCTCATTGAATTGTCAGCCGGCCTGCCCGGTCCCGATTCAGACCCAGTTTAGCAATCCGCTCAGTCCAGTTTCCTGATCACCGTTCTGACGGCGCCCTGAATCACCAGGTCCGCCCTCGGATGCAACTCCGGATAGGCCGGATTCTCGGCCTTCAGATACCACCGCCCCTGCATCTTCACCAGACGTTTGAGCGTGCTTTCGCCATCGATCAGCGCGGCCACCACCTGGCCGGCCCTGGGTTCGGGATTCGGTTCGATGATCACCGTGTCGCCATTCAGAATGCCCGCGTCGCGCATCGAATCGCCGCGCACCTTCAAGGCGAAACAGCCCGGTTTGGGCTTGAAGCCGAGCGTCAACTCGTCCAGCGTCGTCATCGATTCGGCCTGCGACGGCGACATCATCTGCGGCGGACCGGCCGGGATCTGTCCGAAGACCGGCAACACGTGCAGGCCGGCGCGCGTGTAATCCTGCCCCGGCAGATCGATCTGGCGCGAGCCGCGGTCGGCCCGCTTGATCGCTCCCTTGGCTTCGAGCGCATGTAGATGGCCGGCGACGCCGTTCGGACTGCGGATCCCGAATCGCCGCTGGATCTCCGGGATCGACGGCGAACAGCCGTTCTCCTGGCGATATGTGACGATGAAGTCGAGAATCTCACGTTGCCGTGATGTGAGAACCATGGTATAAGTATTTACACATTCGACGAGGATGTCAATGGCTGGTTTCGACAGCTTGAGTTTGTTTGGTCGGAGTGGCACCCCGCGCTCCCCTCTCGCCGCCCGTCTCTCCTCGCTCGCCGCCCAGGGCATCTACTTCGGCACAAGTAGCTGGAAATACGAAGGTTGGCTCGGCCAGGTCTACTCACGGGAGCGCTACCTCACCTGCGGCCGCTTCTCCCGGAAGAGGTTTGAAGCCGAGTGTCTGGCCGAATACGCCGAGACCTTCCCCGCCGTCTGTGGCGACTTCTCCTTCTACCAGTTCCCATCCGCATCCTATTGGGAACGGCACTTCGCCGGCGGAGCGCCCTCGCTGCGCTTCGCTTTCAAAGTTCCGGAGGAGATCACCGTCCGCACCTGGCCGGTCCATGCCCGTTACGGCCAGCGCGCCGGTCAGGAGAACACTTCGTTTCTCGACGCCGGCCTGTTCACCGAACTGTTCCTGAAACCCCTGACGCCCTACCGTGGACGTGTCGCCACGCTGATCTTCGAATTCGGAACGTTCTCGAAGAGACACTACGAATCGAGCGCTCCCTTCGCCTCGGACCTCGGCCGCTTCCTCGACCAGTTGCCCGGTGGCTGGCGCTACGCCGTCGAGATCCGCAACAGGGAGTTCCTCGAACCGGCCTACTTCGACACCCTTCGCCGCCGCAACGCCGCCCACGTCTTCAGCGCCTGGACCCGCATGCCTGAACTTGGCGAACAAACGTCCATCGCGGATGCCTTCACCGCCGATTTCACCGTCGCCCGCGCTCTGCTGTCGCACGGGCGCAGCTACGAGCAGGCCGTCCAGCGCTTCGAACCGTATGACCGCGTCCAACTCGAAAATCCGGGCGCCCGCGATGCTTTGCGCCAGTTGGCCGGCCGCTCGCGCACCGAGGGCCAGTTGGCTTTTCTCTTCGTCAACAACCGTCTGGAAGGCAACGCGCCCGGCACCATCCAGGCCGTCGCCGATTCACTCGCCTGAGCCGCCCGCGCCTTCCGTTTCGAGTAGTCCCGCTGCGGCCTACTCCATTACATATAGTCCGGCGCCTGTATCCCCAGCACGCCCAGCGTCGCTTCAAGTTGCCGCCGGAAGTAGTCGGCCAGCCACATCAGAAACAGCCGCTTCTCGGGGTCTTCTTCCTTCAGAATCGGGTAGTCATGATAGAACGTGTTGAACGCCTGCGCCAGCGTGAAGCCATACTTCGCCATGTGCCCCGGTTCGCCTGAACTGAGCGCCGAGGCGAGCGCCTTATCGAGCTTCATCGCACTCATGAGCAACTGCCAGAACGGCTCGAACGCCAACTGCCGGTCGAACGCCTCCCTGGTCAGGAGGCTAGCGAAGTCCGGCATCGACTCGCCGCGCTCTTCCAGCTTCCTAAAGATGTTGCGCGCCCTCACCGCCGCATACTGCACATACGGACCCGTCTCGCCCTCGAAACTCAGCGCCTCCTGAAGATCGAACGCGATCACCGTGTTGCGCGTGAACTTCAGCATGAAATACCTGAGCGCGCCCACCGCGATCCGTTTCGCCACCTCGGCCCGCTCCGCTTCCGGCTTGTCCTGATGCCGCATATCGACCTCGGCTTGCGCCTTCTCGATCAGCTTGTCGATCAGGTCGTCGGCTTTCACCCCGAGGCCCTTCCGCCCGGACACTTCGACATAGCTCTTCTTCGAGTCTTCTTCAGAGAGCGGAATGCCCAGTTCGACGCAGGTTCGTGGACTCAGCGCGACCATCTCATAGCTGAAGTGGATCGACCTGTCTGCCTGCTCCTCATATTTCAACGCCCGCAGCCCGGCGACCACGACATCCTGCAAATAGCTCTGCCGCGAATCGATGACGTTGTAAACCTCCGTGCCTTTGCCAAACGCCGGCGATTCGCCATCGTATGCCTCGCCGGTGGCCACCCAAGCCACATGCCCGTCCGGGTAGGTCTTCAGCGGCCTATAGTGAAAATCCTTGCCGAGCAGTCCGAACTTCCACATCTGATAGGCGATGTCCTTGCCGACATAGGTCACGGTCCCGTTCGACCGGACAATCACCTTGGCGTCGTCGTCGCCCTCTTCGCCCGTCGTGTCGTCCCGGAAGTGGCTCGCCGCCATCACCCAGCAACCCTTGTTCTTGCCCTCATCCACCATATAGATGGCCTGGCGCTGCTTCAACTGCTCGAACGCGGTCGCCCAGAACTGCAAATGCAGGATCTCGCTCTCCCGCGGCAGCACATCATAGGCGATGCCCAACCGCCACATCGTTTCGAGGTGCCGGTTCACGATCGCATCGGCGATCACGTGGCCCAACCGCGCCAGATCGCCCTCGCCGTGCTCGATGGCATGAAGGGTGTCGCGCCGCCACTGAATCGCTTCCGGATGGCCGGCATAGTAGGCCGATGTCCTCGCATAGAGGTCCCAGCAGAGAAAGTCGAACTTTTCGCCCTTACTCAGTTGCTCGACCTCGGTGGCCGTCTTCCTTTCCAGATGGTGGAAGCCAACGACCACGTCCGCCACCTGAACGCCCGTATTGTCTATATAGTTCTGGACTTCCACCGCCCGGCCAGACGCCCGCAACATGCGCACGAAGGTGTCGCCCAGGACCGCGTTCCGTAGATGCCCAATGTGAGCGGCTTTGTTCGGATTGATATTGGTGTGCTCGACGATCACCTTGCCGCCGGAACCGCCAGTCTCGCCCGCTTCACTCTTCAGAAGCGCCTCGCCCACCGCGCCGCGATTAAACCGCACATTCAGATAGCCGCCGCCGGCCACCTCTAGCTTCCCGATGCCCTCCACGGGAGGCAACTCCGCGGCGAGTTGCTCGGCGATCATCCTCGGCGCACGGCGCAGGACTTTAGACAGCGCAAAGGCGAGCGGCAATGCTAAGTCGCCATGCCGGTGGTCCTTGGGCTGTTCCGTGACCACTTCTAAAGTGGCGCCGGAGCCCCGCAGATGCTCAGTTAAGGCGTTGATCAGACGGCGTTCCAGGTTGGCGTACACATCAGACAGTCTATCAAGCCATTGAAACGGCTGGCCGGGGACTGGTACGCCTACTACTGGCGAGGTGGCATTGCGCTATCTAAAGATTGGTTTATTAAAAATCGATCAAGTGCTACTATGAGTGCTCTGGCACTCAGGTGCCGGTACTGTAAATTGATTGCGGAGGAGCTAAGCATGAGAATATTGGGTAAATTTTTGATGGTTGCGCTGTGCGTCACAGCCCTGTCGTTCGGCGCGGTCATCGACAGCTTCGGAGTGGTCCAGCAAGCGAACGATAGCACCACTGGCGGTGTTCCCGCGACATCGACCATCGGTAACAGGACGATCATAGCCAACAAACTCGTTGGGGGCGCCAACCTGTGGTTGGACGCGGTCAGCAACGGTTCTGAGTTCTTCGTCAGCACGAACACGACTGTGAGCGGTACCGGTGGCGCGAGCTACACGGGCCTCTGGAATCTCACCTCCCCTGTCGCGGGTCTGGCCATCGATCTCATCTTCAAGGACTTGTCCGGCGGAGACATCGCGTTCTGGGTCAGCGATGGCACAGGCCTCATGACCTCGCCGATGATCGCCCTTCCTGCCGGTCCCAACGCCATGGTCGTCGCCCTGTTCAGTGCCTTCACGGGTACTGCTGTCAACTATGGCGCTATCACCTCCCTCGGGTTCACTGCCTACACGGCGCTGAACCAGGATTTGCAGTTTGACAACTTCCAGACCTACGTCCCAGAGCCTGCCACTTACGCGATGATGGCTGCCGGTCTCCTTGGTCTCTTCGCCATTCGCCGCAAGAAGGCGTGAGGTCATCCAACAAGTTCAGCCAATGAGAGCCGCGCCTTTCGGGGCGCGGCTCGGTTTTTGCTGGGTCCGCTCTTCGTTATCCCCTTCGCCTCTCTCCCGGTTGTCCCCTTTCCCAATTCGCTCACCTCTTAACCCCCGCTTCAGCTACCCCCTTTTGTTTGTCCCTCCCGCCACGCCAGCCTGGGATCGCCATTACATAACAAGTCACCCTACCCCTCCTTCCATGGGCCTCAGGGTTGCTTGCCTGTCTCCATCCAAGTGCCCATTTATCAATGCAATGGCAGAGCCTGTCGGGCCGGTTTCGAATTGAGTACTAGTCACGACCGGCACCCTTAAACTGGTACATTTCCGGGCCTGGTGTGGGACCTTCTGGCGGTCCGGTTTACGTCCTCAACTCTTACGCTTGGGTTGTTGCGAAGTGCAGTTCAAGCAATCCAGTCCAGCAAGAGGAGAAACATAATGACGAGCATTGGCAGGCTGATCGGACTCCTGGTTATCGCGGGGGCAGCGTCGTTTGGGGCGACCATCGATAACTTCAACGGGGCGTTGGTCACTCAGACAGTCAGAGACAATACGGCCGACGCCATGGCCGTAACCGACATTCTTGGCAACAGGACAATCTTCGCCAATAAAAGCGCGGGCGCGACGGGCCTCTTCCTTGATTCGGTCGTCGCCGCGGCTACTGAAGGCTTTTTCGCCGGGAGCGCCGGAACCACGGTGACCGGCGCCACTGGTGCGTCCTACACCGGACTTTGGAATCTTGCCGCGCCCATCGTGGGTCTCTCCATGGAGGTTATCGGGAACGACCTCGCCGGTTCCACCATCTCTTTCTGGATCTCGGATGGGACAAACACCGCGTCGTCCGGAGCGTTTGCCCTGCCCGTCGTCCCGGGTCCGCCAGGTCAATTGATCATCGCTCTGCTGGGTGGCTTCAGCGGCATAGGGTCCGTGAACTTGAGTGCGATCACTTCACTGGGATTTATCAATACTCACGTAGCCAATGGCGACCTCTCTCTGGACAACTTCCAGACCTACGTTCCGGAACCTGGCACCTACGCGATGATGGCCGCTGGTCTCCTTGCCCTGTACTCAATCCGCCGCAAAAAGGCCTAACCACAGCAGCAAGAGCTTTCGCGACCGTGAGCCGCGCCCTACGGGGCGCGGTTCTGTTTTTGCGCCTCCTCCCCATCCTCCATCTGGCTTCAGGCCCACTCAGTATTCGTTTCCGGACCGGGATGTGGCACACTGAAGGCAGGCGAGGCCGATGAAGACATACAACTTCAGGATCGTGGTGGAGCCGGACGGCGAACGCTGGCACGCGTACTGTCCGGCGCTGGTGGGGCAGGGCGCTGCCACCTGGGGCCACACCCAACAGGAAGCTCTCAAGAACATCCAGGAAGTGGTCCAAATGGTTGTGGAGAGCCTGGTGGAGCATGGCGAGGCGCTGCCGGCCGAACCCGCCGATCAAGTGCAGGTGTTCGGCGAGCCTCAAGTGGCGGTAGTTGTTTGAGGCATGGCGATCAATTACTCGCACTTGCGCAGCCTGACGGCGCGTGAGTTGATTTCGGCCTTGGCCCGAGACGAATTTGTCCTGGACCGCCAAGCAGGCGCACATCAACTTTATCTCCATCCTGACGGGCGCCGGGTCACTGTCTCATTTCACCGGCCCGGCGGGACATTCGAGATCAAGACATTGCGAACAATGATAGAGATCCAGGCACATTGGACGAATGAGGATCTCAAGCGGCTGAAGTTGATCGAATAGCTCCAGAGGGTGTGAATCGTCCCGGCCATTGGCCCGCCTCCGGCTCCGTGGGTCACATCAAGGGGGTGAGAAAAGAGCCCCACCTGGGGATCTCCGCTATAATAATAGAAGCTAATGATCCGCGCCAAGTGTTCGCGCGTCTGGTCTGGGCTCCGGTCGTCCCCTCTCCATCACTCACGTTGCCGCAATCCGTTCGTAACCGGGCTGTTCCAAACAATTCACACATGTCATGTAATGTCCGATCAGAGGAGAAACTAAATGCCTGTTAAGAAAAAAGTCGAGATTGCCGCGGTGCCGGCCGCCGAGCCTAAACCCGCCAAGCGCGCCACCAAGAAGGCTGCGGCTGCCGCGCCCAAAGCCACCGCCGCCAAGACGCCAGCCAAGTCCGCCACCGCCGCCGCCACACATAAGGCTCCAGCTACGCGCGCCACGAAAAAGGCCGCTGCGGCCGTGTTCGACGCCGAACTCCACCGCGCTGAAATTGAACGCGAGGCCTATCTCGCCTGGGTCAGCCGCGGCCACGAGCACGGCCAGGAGCACGAGGACTGGCTGGCCGCGATTGAGATCGTCAAGGCCCGCCACCAGGCGTAGCCCGAAACAGCTTTCGTCTGGCACGGGCCGGATGCCCGTCTATCCGGCCTGGTCTTACTTGTATTTCCGCAGAACGGCCAGCACTCGGCCCTGGATCTGCAACTGCTCGGCCCGTACCCGGATCGGCTGCATCTCCGCGTTCGCCGGCTGAAGCCTGAATCCGCCATCCGCCTCGCGGTAGACGCGCTTCAGCGTCGTCTCCATGCCGTCAACCAGCGCCACGGCAATCTCGCCGTCCCTGACCTTCTCAGTTTTCTGGACCAGGACGAAGTCGCCACTCAGGATGTGGTCGTCGATCATCGAATCGCCGCGTACTTCCAAGGCGAAGGTCCCTGAAGAACCGGCGAAATCCGAGAAGTTCAACGTTTCCGGGTTCTCGATCGCTTCCACGGGCGCGCCTGCCGCGATGCGGCCCATCAGCGGGATCTCGCCCGCGCTTGCCGCCGGGCCCAGCACCCGGTTTAACTCCGATTGTTTGTACTCCAGAGACACTTCGAGCGACCGGCTCTCATTGAAACGCCGCCGCAGGTAGCCCTTCTGTTCCAAAGCGGTAATGTGTTTGTGGACTGTTGCCAGTGACGCCAGATCGACGCCCCCTGCGATCTCTTCAAAGCTCGGACTGTAGCCGTGCTGCTCGGAGAATCGCAGGATGAAGTCGAGCACTTCTTTTTGTCTGGGTGTGAGGGCCATGGTCGTATTCTTGGCGAATATGAGGCGAAAGTCAAGCGGTCTTCGCCCTTTTCTTCGCCCCCGGCCTAATTTTTCCGGGCGCGGATCCCCTGGCGACGGCTTCGGCGGTGGGAGGACTGCCGGACCTGGGGTCCGGCGCGGACGAGGGTGTCCGCCCTACGATGCATGTTGAGCGAACTTCGGAGCCTCGGCGCTAGAGAGTTTCGAGTTCCTCTTCTAGCGATTGCCGGCGGTCGAGTTCGGCGTAGTAGCCATTCAACTCGACCAACTCGGCGTGAGTGCCCGATTCGACGATTTGGCCGCGGTCGAGCACCAGGATGCGGCCGGCATGGCGGACGGTGGAGACACGGTGGGAGATGAGGATCGTCGTTCGACCCGCCATGAATGCGCGCAGCCTCGACAGGATGCGTTCCTCGGTCACGGTATCGACGGCCGAGAGCGCATCGTCGAGTATTAGAATCCGGGGTTCGAGCAGGACGGCGCGGGCGATGGCTGTGCGCTGTTTCTGCCCGCCTGAAAGCGTCAAGCCGCGTTCGCCGACGATTGTGTCGAGTCCGTTTGGGAATGAGGCCAGATCGGCGTCGAGCCCGGCGAGTTCCGCCGCCCGCATGATCTCTTCGCGCGACGCGGACGGGCGTCCGAAGGCGATGTTGCCGGCCAGAGTCCCGCTGAAGAGGAACGTCTCCTGGGGAACGAATCCGATGAGTCCGCGCAGCGCGGACGGGTCGAACCGGCGCAGATCGACGCCGCCGAGCAGGACAGAGCCCTCAGTGGCATCAATCAACCGGGGGACGAGATGGACAAGCGTTGACTTGCCGCTGCCCGTGCGGCCAACCACGGCGATGGTCTCGCCGGCGCGGATCCGCAGGCCGATGCCCGACAGCGCTTCACGGCCTCCTAGCGACACGCGGACGGAAGAGAATTCAATGTCGCTACTTTCGGCCGGCAGCGGGGACGGGTTCGCCGGCGCGGCGATGGCGGGCGAAGAGTCCAGGATCTCTTTCAGCCGGGTCAGCGAGGCCCGGCCGCGCTGCGTCAGGTTCACCACCCAACCAAAAGCGATCAACGGCCAGACGAGCAGCCCCATGAATGTGTTGAACATCACGAAACCGCCGATCGTGATCTGGCCCGCCAGCAGCCGTGTGCCGCCCGCCCAAAGCACAGCCAGGAAAGTCAGCCCGATCATGGCCTGCAATATCGGCATGAACAGGGAAGACAGCCGCGCCATGTGGATGTTTTGCTTGATGAACTGCCGGTTCAGGTCCTCGAACAGCGCGAGCTCGGCATCTTCCTGCACGTAGGCGCGCACCACCCGCACGCCGCTGAAATTCTCCTGCACCCGGCTGGAGATGTCGGAAACCAGCGTCTGAATCTTCTGGAACCGATGGTGGATGCGCTGTCCGAAGACCGCCACGGCGATCGAAATCAGCGGCGCCGGCGACAGCGCCCAAAGCGTCAGCCGCCAGTCGACGTAGAGCATGACGCCAAAGGCAAGCACGAACGTGAGCACGTTCTCGGTCCAATACATCAGCGCCGGACCCAGCATCATACGCACTGCATTGGTATCGCTGGTGGCCCTTGCCATCAGGTCGCCTGTACGGTAGCGGTGGAAGAAGGGCAGGTCGAGCGTGGTGAGTTTCCAGAACAGTTCGTTCCGGATGTCATACTCGACATCGCGCGAGATGCCGACCAGGATCACACGCATCTGGTACATGAAGAAGCCCTTCAGCGCGCTCACCGCCACAAGGGCGGCGCTGAACCAGAAGAGGCGGGAGAGGGGTTCTCCGCCGGTCACCGAGTCGATCGCGAACTTGATCAGGAGTGGGATCGAGACGCCCACCGCGTCCTTCAGAATCAGAGCGCCAAAACCAAGCGCCAGCCCGCGCTTATAGCGTCTCAAGTACGGCCAGGCTGTGATCATTGCTTCGCGCAAGTGGTTCTAGATCCCGAAATAAGAGGAAATCACCTTCGTCCATTCAAGAACGACGGCCTTCTGGCCCTCGCGCGTCTTGTACCAGCGCTTAAGGTCGAAGTTCGGACTGGCGGCGGAGACGAAAGTGAGGTCGAGGCCGGGCGCCCTTTTCCGCCACAGGCGCGACGCCCGGCGCATGTGCGTGTCGCAGCTCACCACCAGGACCCGCTTCAGCCCGCGGTGGCGCAGGAAGTCCACGACAACGTCGGCCTCCTCCTTCGATGAATTCGCCTGTGACTCGGCGCAGATGTAGCCTTCCGTGGACCGTCCCATCCGGTGAATAAAATCGATTGCCATGGGACACTCGCGCTGCCCGTACAGCGTCACCGCGCCGCTTACCACCACCAGCGGCGCGAATCCGCGTTCCTTCAGGCCGGCGGCCGCCAGGATCCGCTCGCCCCGCCACCCGCCTGCAACGACGACGATCGCTTCCGCCTGATGCGGCTGCTCGCCGTTATCCAGGAACGTGCCGGCGCTCGACAGGAGCGGCTCATGGAATACCCACAACAGGGCCACCATCGCCAGGAGCGCCAGAACTGGAATGAGCGCAACGCCGCGCCTGCCAGCGTGGGCGGTCCACGTGGATTCAGCCAACATCATTTTTCCTGGTCGTTGAATCGGCCCGCGGTTCTCAACTGCTGGTACAGGCGTTCGACTTCCGCCTCATCCTGGTCGGTCAGCACCTTGACGCGTGGGGCGGGTTGCTCCATTTGCTCCGGCGCCGGCTCCTGGGGCGCGCCAAAGATGCGGGGCCACGGGATGCCATTGATGAGGGCGGAGACCGACTTCTGCTGAATCAGGGTCAGCAGCTCGTTGGAGGACTCGGCATCGCCTGGGTAAAGCAACCGCAGCCGTTCGCCGCCCTCCACCGTCAGATACAGAACCAGCGGCGCCACCCAGCCCGTCTGATCCACGCGCCGGATTCTCCTCCACGCGATCTCGCGCCGCCCCAGGGTGAGCGAGTGCTGACTGATTCCGATCACCGGACGCGTGGCAAGCCACAAAATCAGAGCGGAGGTGGCGGCAAACAACAGCGCCGCGATTCCAGCGGGCCACCAACGCAACGCGCACCAGACCGAGAAGGCGGTCAGGCCGAGAGAGACCGCCGCGGCCGTCAAATAAAGCCGGGATGGAGCGAATCGACTCATCGGCGCCGCCACACCTCCAGCGTAACCTCCCGCCGCGGGCACGTCAATCGCCAGCCCGAGGGCACGTCAATCGCCAGCCGAGGGCACGTCAATCTTTTGACCGGCGCGTCATCGCCATGCCAACCCGGGCGTAGTCTAGGCCGCTCGCCAGCGCCGCCGCCGCGGTGACCCACATGAGCGGGTCCCGCAGGGGTGTCACCCCCAGGTCGGGCCACATCCGCGTGCCTACAACCACCCCGGCATAGATCATCTGGAGCATCGTACTGGTCTTGCCCATGAGGCTCGGCTTGAAGTTCTCTAATGAAATGGTGCGCGCCGCCCAGGCGGCGAACGCAAGGATCAACAGATCGCGCCCCACCACCAATACGGCCATCCAAACCGGGATCAGCCCGCCCACCGCCAGTGCCGCGAAGACCGAATTCAGCATCAACTTGTCGGCGATCGGATCGAGTTTCTTTCCCAGGTCGCTTGTCCAGTTGAAACGCCTGGCCAACAGTCCGTCAAACGCGTCGGTGAGCGACGCCGCGACAATCCAGGGGAATGATCCAGGAACGTCGCCGCACCCCAGGCGCCAGGCGATAACGGGCGTCATGAGAATGCGGGCCAGAGAAAGCAGGTTGGGCGGCAACAACCAGGGCGTCATCAGTCCGCGAAAGCCTCGCTCGCGAACGGGACGTCCACGCTCTCCGGCGTGACCACCTCATACAGCGTCGGGTCCGACATGATCTTCGCCACCAGCGCATAGTGCATCGCGTGGCCGGCCCGTTCGGCCCTGACCTCGCCAAGAATCGGCTTGCCGATCAACGCCAAGTCACCAATGAGGTCCAGGATCTTGTGCCTGCAGGGTTCGTCGGGGAATCTCAACCCGCCCTGGTTCAGAACCCGGTCCGGCTCGAAGCAGACCGCGCTATCGAGCGTCGCGCCACGGATAAGCCCCATGTTCCGCATCTGCTGCAGTTCATTGGCGAAGCCAAATGTGCGAGCCGGCGCAATCGCGGTTGCATATTCGTCAGCCGTCAAGACCATCTCCCGGCTCTGCCGTCCCACCATCGGATGGTCAAAGAATACGACGCAATTGATATGAAAATGGCTCGCCGGCGAGATCGAGATCCGCTTGCCGGGAGTCTCGACTTCCACCGTCCGCAAAATCCGGACGTAACGCCGCCGCCGCCGCGACTTCCTGATCCCGGCTTCCTCGATCATGCGCACGAACGGCAACCCGCTGCCATCGAGAATCGGCACTTCCAGGTTGTCGATGTCGACAAAAACGTTGTCGATGCCCATGCTGTAGAACACGCTCAACAGGTGCTCTGTCGTTGAAATCAGGACACCCTGCCGCATCAGGCTGGTCGCGTAGCTCACCCGCTGGACATATCGCCAACTGGCAGGCACCTCGAATCCACCCAGGTCCGTGCGCCGAAAAACGACGCCCGTACCCGTCGGCGCCGGCATCAATCGCATCGTCACCGGAACCCCGCTATGCAGCCCCACGCCCGCCGTTTCCACAGCGCGTTCAATCGTCGTTTCAAATGGCACGAATCAGGCTCCGCATCCTCTCGACAAGTGCAGTTCTAATCCTATCAGACGTAACCGCGCTGTTAAGTGATTACTTTCGTTCAGCTTATGATTTTTCATATGTGTCAAATGGGACACGGTGAAGGTATTTTTCCGTGGCTGGCGAGCCACATCTTCGCCTTATTTTTGCTCCCGCGGAGTTCGTTTGGTTCGGGTTGAGGTATAAGATAGGGCATGGCTCGCCCGCGGCTCTTCCTGCTGGACAGTTTCAACCTCATTTTTCGCGCCTTCCATGCCCGCCAGAGGATGGCTGTGCCGCCGATGCGGACCTCCCGCGGCACGTCAACCGAAGCCGTTTACATCTTCTATACGATGCTGCGCCGGCTGCTGAAGCAGTACAAACCCGACGCTCTGGCCGCGGCGTTTGAATCAGCCGGCCCCACCTTCCGCGACCTCGAGTTTCCCGCTTACAAAGCCAATCGAACCGAAACGCCGCCCGAACTGATCGAACAGATCCCCGTCATCGAACGGCTGCTGGGTGCGCTGCGCGTTCCGGTACTCTCGGCGCCCGGTTTCGAGGCCGACGACGTCATCGCCACCATGGCCGTCAAAGCCGCCGCCGAGGGCTATGACGTCTGGATCATATCGAGCGACAAAGACCTCCTCCAGCTTGTCGGCGGGCCCGTCTCGATGATGGACCCGATGAAGAAGGACCTGCTCTACGATCCAGAGAAGGTCAAGGAGGCCAAAGGGGTTCTGCCCGGGCAAATCCCGGATCTGCTCGCGCTTGTCGGCGACACTTCGGATAACATCCCCGGCGCGCCCGGCATCGGCGAGAAGGGCGCGGCGGCTTTGCTCGAACAGTTCGGCACGGTCGAGGCGGCCATCGAGCGCGCGGCCGAGGTATCGCGGAAAGCGTATCGCGAGAGCCTCGAGAACAACCGTGAACAGATCGGCTTGAGCAAACGCCTGGCCACGGTCCGCTACGATGTTCCACTCGAATCTGCCGCCGCCGCGCTCGCCGTGGCCGAGCCGGACCGGACACAACTCGGGGAACTGTTCCGCGAGATGGAGTTCTTCAGTTTCCTCAAGGAACTCGAACGGGGGGACGCGGCGGCCTCCGAGTCCGCCGAACCGGTTGACGACGCCATTCCCGCCACCGGCGCACGTATTGTTTACGACTGGAAAAGCCAGCTTGTCCGGTATCCCGATTGGATTGATGCGCCGCCGCCCGAGCCGGTCGACGATGTTCTGCTCTACGGCTTCCTGGTGTTGGCCGATCCAAGCGGCTGTTCCCTGGAATCGCTCATGGCGCGATATCTGGACCGGCCCATGGAGGCCGAACACGCCGTGGCCCGGCTCGCCCATCAACTCCGCCCATTGATCGACGCGCCCCTGCGCCGAGTCTATGACACGATCGACCTGCCGCTTGCGCCCGTTCTCGCCCGCATGGAACTCGCCGGCATTCGCATCGACCCGGACCGCCTGTCCACCATCTCGGCCGGGATGGAAACCGGGATCGCCCGCCTGACTTCCGAAATCTACACGCTCGCCCGCCACGAGTTCAACATCAATTCGCCTCAACAACTCGGACAGGTCCTCTTCGATGAGATGGGCATCCCGTCGCAGGGCCGCACCGGCAAGACGAAGAACTACTCGACAGCCGCCGACGTCCTGGAAGCGCTCGCACCTTACCATCCAGTCGCGCAACTCGTGCTCGACTACCGCCAGTTGACCAAGCTCAAGGGGACCTACGTCGATGCTCTCCCGGCGATGATCTCGCCCGAGGATGGCCGGCTCCATACCACGTTCAATCCCGCCGGAGCCGCCACCGGCCGCCTGTCGTCTTCGAACCCGAACCTTCAGAACATCCCCGTGCGGACGGAGCAGGGCCGCGCCATCCGCGCAGCGTTCGTTCCCGAGCCAGGCTGGACGCTGCTGGTTGCCGACTATTCGCAGATCGAACTCCGCCTGCTGGCTCACTTCTCACGCGACCAAGTTCTCACCGATGCCTTCCGCGACAACGAGGACATCCATACGCGTACGGCCTCCGAGGTCTTCGGCGTTCCGCCGCTGATGGTCACACCCGAGATGCGGCGCAACGCCAAGGCGGTCAACTTCGGCATCGTTTACGGACAGACGGCCTTCGGCTTGGCGAGTCAGCTTGGCATTCCGCGCGAGGAGGCCGAGAGCTATATCCGCGGCTACTTTGAACGGTATGCGGGCGTCAAGAAGTGGATCGACGCGACCATCGCCGAGGTCCGCAAATCCGGACATACCGTGACACTGCATGGCCGCCGCCGCCCCATCCCTGACATCGAGGCGAAGAACCAGAACGCCCGGTCGTTTGCTGAACGTACGGCGGTCAACACGCCCTTGCAGGGGACCGCGGCCGACCTCATCAAGCTCGCCATGATCGCCATTGACCGCGATCTGAGGGAGAGCAAGATGCGATCGCGGATGCTGCTCCAGGTTCATGATGAACTGGTTGTCGAATGCCCGCCGAACGAACTCGACGAGATGAGGAAACTCGTCAAGCGCCGCATGGAAGGCGTCGTCAAGCTGAACGTGCCGCTGCTGGTCGATACCGGCACTGGAGAGAACTGGCGTGACGCGAAGTAGGACAGGCCTCCCGGCCTGTCTCCGGGCGGCAAACACAGACAGGCCTGGAGGCCTGTCGCTGGAGTATGAAGACAGGCCGGGAGGCCTGTCCTACTGACACCCCTCAAGCACCAGCTTGACCTGCTGAGGCGGCGCATCGCCGGCATCGATGCCCGTTACGCCAACCGCGCCGAGGAACCGGCTGCGCCGTTGCCCGAGGGCAGGGAAGCGGAAACCCCGGCAGGCAAGCACTGGGAGTTCGACCGCTTCTGGCCCGCCCATCAACGGCATGGGACGGCCGACATCGGCGCGCTCTCCGAGATGCCTGCTGATCTTCTGACCGTGCTTTCACAAGGCGACACGTGGCAGTCGCCGCCGTCGAAATGGGTCTTTCTCGATACCGAGACATCCGGACTCGCAGGCGGTTCCGGCACGGTGGCGTTCCTGGTTGGCTGCGGGGCGATCACCAGCCGCGGCTTTGAACTGAAGCAGTTTTTCATGCGCGACCACGGCGAAGAGGCTTCGCTGCTCCACGCCCTGGAGGCGTGGTTGACGCCCTTCGATGTCGTGGTCACTTACAACGGGAAAGCCTTTGATCTGCCGTTGCTTGAGACCAGATACCGGATGAATCGCTTGAAGCCATGTTTTGCCAGACTTCGCCACATCGATCTGCTGCACTCCTCCCGGCGGTTGTGGCGCCTGGCTCTGGACAGTTGCCGTTTGCAGGACCTGGAGTCGCGCATCCTGGGCGTCGAACGCCACGGCGATCCAGGCGGCGCGGCCATCCCGCAACTCTACTTCGAGTTCCTTCGGACGAGGAACTTCCGCCCGCTCTGGCCGGTCTTCACCCATAACGCTATCGACATCCTGTCGCTGGCCTGCCTCACCGCCGTCGTCCCTGAAGCCTTCCGCGACCCGTCGCGCCTGACCAATGGAGCCGAGATGGTGGGTCTCGCAAGATGGTTGAAGTCTGAGGCTAAACTCGAAGAATCGATTGCACTTTTCAGCGCGGCACTCGCGCGCCCAATGCCCGATACCCTGGTTTGGGAGACCCTCTGGCAGGCGGCCGATCTGGAACGGAAACTCGGCCGCCACGACGCCGCCGTGGCCCGCTGGACTGAGATCTCGACCACGCCGAACCCATACCGCGCCCGCGCCTTCGAGCGTCTGGCCATCCACTACGAACGCCGCGAGAAGAACCCCTCCATGGCGCTGGAGATGACCCGCGCCGTGCGCGCCATCGAGGATTCGCCCGAATTGATCAAACGCGAGCAACGGCTCGCCGCACGCCTCTCCACTGCCCGGCCCGGCCGGCTCATCTAACCTGAATCGCCCACCACTCCCGCAATGGAGGGGTATTGCTGTCCGGGTTTGGACTCTGACAGAATGACTCAAGCAATGAACGCTCTGTACTACGGAGACAACCTTCACGTTTTGCGCGAGAGCCTCCGGGACGAGTCCGTCGATCTCATCTACTTGGACCCGCCCTTCAACAGCCAGGCCAACTACAACGTCCTCTTTCGAGGACCATCCGGCGAGCAATCGAAGGCTCAGATTGAGGCGTTTGAGGACACATGGCATTGGACGGACGAAGCGGAGCGGGCGTTCGATGAAGTGATGCGTTGCGGCAATACGAACATTGCCGAGATGTTGCGGGCGATGCGCTCGTTTCTCAAAGAGAACGACATGATGGCCTACCTGACGATGATGGCCGTCCGGCTCTTTGTGTTGCGCGGCGTCCTTAAGCCCACCGGCTCTCTTTACCTCCACTGCGACCCGACTGCGAGCCACTACCTGAAAATCCTACTTGATGCGGTGTTTGGGGCGAACCGCTTTCTGAGCGAGGTCATCTGGAAGCGCACGTCTTCACATAACAGCGCGCGTAGGTGGGGTCCAATTCATGACGTTGTCCTTCAATACAGAAAAGGCGATGCGTACACATGGAATCGCGTTTTTACTGAATACGATGATGGTTATGTGAGCCGCTACTATCGGTTCACGGATGGAATAGGACGCAAGTATCGGCTCAGCGACTTGACAGGCAGTGGCACGAGAAACGGAGAGAGCGGGCAGCCATGGAATAACTTTGATCCGACCAAGCATGGGCGGCATTGGGCAGTGCCGTCTGTCGTCAAAGAAGAGTTCCCGGGGATAAGCGCATTGACACCGCATCAGTGGCTGGATCTATTCCAAAGCGAGGGAATGATCGAGATGACAGGTGAAGGCGTTGGCTGGCCTCATGTTCGCCGCTACCTGGACCGCATGCCAGGGCAATCGCTGCAAGACGTCGTTACCGACATCCCCCCGCTTACTCAAAGGCACGCCGAGCGCCTCGGCTACCCGACGCAGAAGCCCACGGCGTTGCTGGAGCGGATCATCCAAGCCAGCAGCAATCCCGGTGACACGGTCCTCGACCCGTTCTGCGGGTGCGGCACCACCATCCATGCAGCCCAGAAACTCGATCGTAGCTGGATTGGTATCGATATTACTCACCTTGCTATCTCGCTCATTGAAAAACGCCTGAATGATGCCTTCCCTGGGATCAAGTACGAAGTGCATGGGACGCCCAAGGACGTTGACGGCGCCCGCGCCCTGGCCAAGCAGGACAAGTACCAGTTCCAGTGGTGGGCTGTGTCGTTGGTCGATGCTGTCCCCTACGGCGGCAAGAAGAAAGGCGCGGATTCAGGTATCGACGGCTATATCTACTTCAAACCCGACGGCAAGACCACGGAGAAGGCCGTCGTGTCCGTGAAAGGCGGCGACAACGTGAACGTTGCCATGATCCGCGACCTCGCACACGTGGTTGACCGGGAGAAGGCGAAGATCGGCGTTTTCATCACGCTCGCCGAACCGACGGCCCCGATGCGAACCGAAGCCATCAAGGCGGGCTTCTTCAAACCGCCCTATGGGCAGGAGTGCGCCAAGATTCAAATCCTGACCATCCGGGAGCTGTTTGAGGGCAGACAGCCAAAGATTCCCTTGATCGACACATCTGCCTTCAGGACGGCGAAGTTGGAAGCCCAGGCCATCCAGCCGAAGCTTTTCGGGCCGACGCAACACGATTGAAGTCCGCCCCGATTAGGCACTGGCCGGGCGGCCGTCTGCTAGAATCGTGAAGGTTCCCCCACATTTCAAAACGGAAACAGGCCAAGTGGACGATCTGAAGCAACTCATCCGTGAAGTCCCCGACTTCCCCAAGCCCGGTATCAATTTCTATGACATTACGACGCTGCTGAAGGACCCCGCGGGTTTCCGCCGCGTCATCGACGCCTTCGCCGAGCGCTTCCCTGCTGGGAAGATCGACGTGGTCGCCGCCGCGGAATCGCGCGGGTTCCTGTTTGGCGGCGCGCTCGCCTACAAACTGGGCGTGGCACTGGTTCCGTTCCGTAAGCCCGGAAAGCTCCCGGCCGAGACCATATGCCTGAGCTATGGGCTGGAATATGGCAAGGACGCCCTGCACATCCACAAGGACGCCATCTCGCCCGGACAAAACGTGCTCATCCTCGACGACGTGCTGGCCACCGGCGGCACCGCCGCCGCCACGGCGCAACTGGTCGAAATGCTGGGCGGCAAGGTGACTGCGCTGGCATTCCTCATCGAACTGGACTTCCTGAACGGCCGCGAGAAGCTGGCCGGGCGGGAGATCGTCTCGCTATTGCACTACTAACGTGGAAGTAAGATCGGCCCGGGTCCGGGCCTACGCCAAGATCAATCTGAGCCTCAAGGTACTGGGCAAGCGCTGGGATGGCTTCCACGAACTGCGCACCGTCTTCCAGACGATCGGTTTGGCCGATACGCTCGACATCGGCTTCACGCCCGGTCGCGGGCTGTCGATTGAACTCGACGATCCGATGGCGCTCGACGACAATCTGGTCACCCGGGCGGCGCGCCTGTTCGCGGAGAAATTCAAGGTGCGCGGCGCGCTGCGGATGAAGCTGACCAAACGAATCCCGGCCGGGGCTGGGTTGGGTGGCGGGTCGTCGGATGCCGCGGCAGTGCTGCTGGCGCTTCCGGCTCTTGCCGGCAAGAAGGCGGATCTCACTGATTTGATGGAGCTTGGCGGACGACTCGGGTCGGACGTGGGCTTTTTTCTCGCTGGCGGGACCGCTCTCGGCATCGGCCGGGGCGAGGAACTTTATCCGTTGCCCGAGCCTAAGCCGCTGCCGGTGATGGTGCTCGCCCCGGCGATCCACGTCTCGACGCCCGAAGCCTACAAGGCGCTCGACCGGCCCGCGTTGACTTCCTTCACCGAACCACTTAAACTAAATAGTTTCCAGTCGTTTGTCTGGCATCCGGAGTTTCTCTTCGGGGCCGAAAATGACTTCGAGGCGGCCGTCTTCAAGTTTCATCCGGAGCTTGAGCGGTGGCTGAGAAAACTCGAGCGGTCTGGGGCGCGTGTTGCTCGGCTCACCGGCAGCGGCGCAGCACTCTTCGGGGTGTTTCCAAACCAGGCCAGGCTTCAGGGAGCCCTTCCGCGGTTTCGATCGGAATCTCTCACAGTTTTCTCGACGAGAATGCTGACGCGCCGGCAGTATCGTGCGCGTTGGTCGGCGAGTTTGCGCGAGCATGCGATTGAAGGAACATGGCCGCCTCGAAGCCGGCACGTGAAATGAGACCACACCGCCTGATTCTGCTCTCTGGCAACGCCAACCGGGCGTTAACGAAGTCTATTTGCACCGAGATGGGCGTGCTGCAGGGTAACGCGACGGTGAAAGCGTTCTCCGATGGCGAAATCTGGGTCCAGATCGAAGCCAACGTCCGAGGCTCGGATGTTTTTGTCATCCAGCCCACCTGCACGCCTGCCGACCGCCACATCATGGAACTGGTGTTCATGATCGACGCGCTGAAACGCGCCTCGGCCCATCGCATCACCGCCGTCCTGCCCTACTACGGTTATGCCCGCCAGGACCGCAAGGACCGTTCCCGCGTACCGATCTCGGCCAAGGTGGTCGCGGCCATGCTTGAGCGCGCCGGCGCCGACCGCGTATTGACTCTCGATCTGCACGCCGCCCAAATCCAGGGTTTCTTCGATATCCCGGTCGACCACTTGTTCTCGGCGCCGGTCATGATCGACTACTTCAAGTCCAACGGCCTGGAGAAGACCACGGTCGTCAGCCCCGACGCCGGCGGCGTCGAGCGCGCCCGCGCCCTGGCCAAGCGCCTCGAAACTCCGCTGGCCATTATCGATAAGCGCCGCGACCAGCCCAATGTCGCCGAGATCATGCACATCATCGGCGATGTCACCGGCCGCGACTGTCTCATCGTCGACGACCTGATCGACACCGCGGGGACTCTGGTGAAAGCTTGCGAGGCCCTGCTGAAATCAGGCGCCCGCTCGGTCACCGCCTGCGCCACCCATGCCGTTCTATCCGGCCCGGCGGTCGAGCGCATCGCCGCCAGCCAGCTTAAAGAAGTCGTTTTTACCGATTCCATTCCGCTTCGGCCTGACGCCGCGGCGTGCACGAAAATCAGGATTCTCTCGGTCGCCGGGCTGCTGGCCCGGGCCATCCAGAGCATCCACGAGGAAACAAGTGTTAGTTCCTTGTTTGTATAAGGGTTAGGAGCGAAAGATGAGGAAGGACATTACCGTCGCCGCCACGCTGCGTGCCGAACGTGGCAAGAACGTGAACCGGCGGCTGCGGCTTGAAGATAAGATCCCGGCTGTCGTTTACGGCACCGGAAAAGACGCCGTCGCCGTGACGGTGAGCCCGAAGGAGATCAACAAGATCCTGCTCTCGGGTTCCGGCCACAACACGATCTTCAACCTGAGCGTGGCTGCCGGAGAGATGGAACCCGTGCTGGTGACTGCCTGGCAGTACCACCCGGTGAAGGGCAACCTCCTGCATATCGACCTGCTGCGCATCGATCTGACGAAGCGTATCAAGGTCAGGGTCCCGGTCCATACCACCGGCGATGCCAAGGGCGTCAAGCAGCAGGGCGGTCTGTTCGAGAACGTGAACCGCGATATCGAGATCGAATGCCTGCCTGACGACATTCCCGCATCGTTCTCCGTGGATGTCACCGAGATGATGCTCGGCATGAACCTCAGAGCCCAGGACATCCCCTTGACTGGCTCCATGAAACTGCTGACCGCGCCGGAGAAGGTGGTGGCCCACGTGATCGCGGCGCGCGGCGGTGCGGCTGAAACGGCTGAGGGCGAGGCCGCGGCGAAGGTTGAGCCCGAGGTTGCCAAGAAGGGCAAGAAGGAAGCTGAGCCAGAGGCTGCCAAGAAGGGCAAGAAGGAAGCTGAGCCCGAGGCTGCCAAGAAGGGCAAGAAGGAAGCTGAGCCCGAGGCTGCCAAGAAGGGCAAGAAGGAAGCTGAGCCCGAGGCTGGCAAGAAGGGCAAGTAGGAAGTGGAGAACTAATCTCCCGGACAGGCAGGAAGGATGGCGGAAGCGGAGTTTCTCGTCGCCGGACTCGGTAACCCCGGGCCAGAATACGAAAACACCCCCCATAACCTGGGGTTCCTTACCGTCAACCTGCTGGCCGAACGAACCAAGGCGCGGTTGTCGCGCTTTGAATGCCGCGCTCTGGTGGGCGTGGCCGATGTGGAAGGCAAACGAGTTCTGCTCGCCCAGCCGCAGACCTTCATGAACCTCTCGGGTCAGTCGGTCAACGGTTTGGCAAGCAAATATGGTTTCGCCCCGGAGCGAATCGTCCTGGTTCATGACGACCTGGACCTGCCCTGGGGCACGATCCGGGTTCGGCCAGACGGCTCGGCCGGCGGTCACCATGGCGTGGAAGACGTCATCCGCTGCCTGGGGACGCAGTCGTTCCCAAGAGTCCGGATGGGCATTCATCCTGGCCACGAGGTCCGGGATGGCGCAAAGTTTGTGCTCGCTGCAATGAAAGGCGGGCAGAAGAAGGATTTGGATTTGTTCATCGGCCTGGCGGCCGATGCCATCGAGTCCATAATCGCCGGGGGCGTCGATAAGGCCATGGCGGCTTACAACCGCCGCGCTCCGGGCGCAAGGAAAGAGGAACAATGAGAGTCTACGAAGAACTGTTCATCGTTCGTCCCGATGCCACTGAAGAAGAGATCGACGCTTACATCGAGCAGATCTCGACGACCATCACCGCCACCGGCGGGACGGTTGAAAAGGTGGACAAGTGGGGCGTCCGCAAACTCGCTTACCGCGTCAACAAGCGCAATGAGGGATTCTATGTCCTGATTGTCTTCAACGCCGGAGCCGAGGTCGCCAAGGAAGTCGAACGCCGCATGAGGATGACCGAATTCGTGATGAAGTTCATCACGGTTCGCGTCGACGAGCGGATGAAGAAGATCGAGAAGCGCCGCAAGGCTCGCGAGAAGCGCGCCAAACGCCGTCCGGCGCCGGCGCAGGTCACCCTTGCGCCTTCGCAGCCGCCGTCGGCCCCCGGCGCGCCCGCTGTCATGCCCGGCGCACCCGCCGCCATGCCTGGCGCACCCGCCGCCGCGCCCGCGCCCCCGCCGGCTGTAGTAGAGGCCGCCGAACCGCGGACCGAGTCCGAGTCCTAAAGGTCACCAGGAAGGAAGAAAGGATTAACCCATGGCTGAACACAAAGGGGGACGCCCCGTCGCCGCTTCCCAAAGGCCGACCGGCGGCGACAAGGCGATTGCCACTGGCAAGAAACAGTATTTCCGGCGCCGCAAAGTGTGCCGTTTCTGCGTCGAAAAGATCGACGATATCAACTACAAGGACGTCCGCATGCTCAACAGTTTCATCACTGAGAAGGGCAGGATCGTCCCGCGGCGCCTCTCCGGCGTCTGTTCACCCCACCAGCGCCGGCTGTCTGAAGCCGTCAAGCAGGCCCGCAATATCGCCCTGCTGCCCTTTACGACGGGCGCTTAAGAAGGAGGTCGCTGAAAGACAATGGAAGTCATTCTCCGTGAAGACATCGATAAACTGGGCAACCGCGGCCAGGTCGTGAAGGTCGCCGCCGGCTACGCCCGCAACTTCCTGTTGCCCCGCCGCCTGGCAGTGCCCGCCACTGAAGGCAACAAGAAGATCATTGAACAGGAGCGCCTGGCCGCTCTGCGCCGTGAAGCCAAGGAAGACGCAACGGCCAAGGAACTCGCCGCGCTGCTTTCTTCCGTCACCCTGACCTCCGTCCAGAAGGCCGGCGAACAGGACGTCCTGTTCGGTTCGGTCACATCAAAGGACATTGCCGAAATGCTGGACAAGCAGGGCTACACGATCGACCGCCGCAAGATCGATCTCGAACACCCGGTCAAGACCCTCGGCGAACACAAGGTCAACATCAAACTGCACCACGATGTGGTGGCCACCGTCACTCTCATCGTCAACAGGGAAGAAGAGCCGGCCTGACCGCCGGTTCCCGGCATGACCCCCCAAAAGGCCCTCGACGGCATGCGCTGCGACAGGGCCTTTTTCTCTGTCCGCTGAACTCTCATGATCCTCCCAAGCCAATACGCCTCCACCGACCCTCTTATTCTCCTTCGCCAAGCGGAACTGGGCCTCATCGGCCTCGACCAGCGATTGATGGGCGCTCTCATTGCCCGGCCCGAAGCCACTCTCGCCGCACTCTCCCGCTTCACCGCTGAACCCAACCCGCACCGCCTTGTCGATCTCACCGAACAGGTTTTCGACCTCTACCGCCACTTCAACCACCCTCAGGCCGCGCCCTTCTATGTGGGCCTCATCCAAGAGAACCCGGCCGAATCGCCCGACGAGATCATCGAAGCCCTTGCCGCCCTCGGTCCGGCAGCCGTCGAGCCGCTGCTTGAACTCCACCGCGCCGCCGAACCGGAGGACGTCGGCGACGTCCTCTTCATCCTTGCAGCCACCCGCGTGAAGGATCCCCGGATCGCCGCGTTCTTACTTCAAGTCCTTGCCGAAGATCCCTACGAAGGCGCCCTGTGCATCGGCCTCTACGCCGACCCCGCCCTCGCACCCGAAGTCCAGCGTGCCCTCGATGCCCTGCCGCCTACATCCGTCGAGGAGCGCAAGGCCCTCTCCGATTGCCTCGACGAGATCGCCAGTTCATCCGGCGCGCGCGACGAAGCCGAGCCCGTCGACATTCTGCAGGATTACCCCGAAGCCGCCTCCGCCCTGTTCGACTACCTCGACAACGCCCAGCTTGCCGAATTCCTGGGCTGTGCCGAACCTGCCTACCGCCACGACGCAGCCCTCAGCCTGGTCGATGCCGCCTATCCGGACAGCCTGCTCGAAGTTCTGCTGGAACGAGCCTCCGCCGAACCCGACCACCAGGTCCGGCAGGCCATGCTGCGCGCTCTCGGCGAACGGGCGGAAGACCCGCGCGTGATTCAACTGCTCGAAACCGCCCTCGCCTCGGAAACCGAGGACATCCGCGTCCGCGCCGGCGCACTCGTCGGACTCGCGCAAGTCCCCTCACATGAGCCTTTCCGCAAGCACATCTTCAACTTTCTGGCCAATCCCGCCACCCGCGCCGCCGCCGTCGAGGCCATGTGGCGATCGGCAAGCGATCTCTACATTCCTTCCTTCGGCCCGGCGTTACGCGATGCCGATCCTGACGTCCGGCTTCAGGCTGTCCGCGGCATCGGCGCATTCCCCATTCCGGCCCTGGCCATCGAATTGATTCCTCTGTTCGGTGACGGCGAACTTCGCGAGGACGCCATCAACGCCTACGCCTCCTCGGTCAACGCCAAGATCAGCCCCAAGTCCGTCCAACGCCTTCTCGACGAGATCGAGAAGAAGGCTGACGGCCTCTCCCCCTCCGAGCTTGAAGCCGTCACAGTCGCCCTCGACCTGCGGCTGGAGATCGAAGGCTACGCGCCCGTCTTCCACCAGCCGGACGATCACGACCAAAACGAATGCGGCCACGACCACAGCCATGCCGCACACGCACCCAACCCAACGCTGATCGCCCCATCCGGGAGCGCCAGGAGCATGCCGCCCGTTCCGCATGGAAGCTCCAAGGTGGGCCGCAACGACCCCTGCCCGTGCGGCAGCGGCAAGAAGTTCAAGAAGTGCTGCGGGCAGTAGGCGGCCCTGCGCAATCGGCCAGCTCGCGCAACCTCTGCATGAATGTGGAGCAACCCTTCGCCTCCGCAGCCGGCCTGCTATAGTTTGATCTTCGACCCTGGCGAACCGACGATCATCCCCTGCCTGTTCCTGTCGCCGATTGCGACTTGAGTGGCAGGGCTTGCCGGCGCGGCCGCCAGCAGTCTGGCGAGCCGGGCGCGGAACTCGGCGTCCTGCTCCAGGGCGTCCAGCATGTGATTCCTCACCGTTTCCCAGTTCCGGCCCTTCTCTGGCTCTGTGGCTGCCTTCTCCAGCGCCTCCTGCCCGCCGGGCGAGGAGAGCTTGCGCTTCGCCGCATCCCAAAGCTCCTCGACCCCCTTGGTCACGGTGGCCCCGGCCACCGCTTGCGCCAGCCAGGGCGTCTGCTGCTTGATCAGGGCGATGGCGGAATCCGCCATTGTGGATAGGTCCTGCAGGTTCATTTTTCCGGGTCTCCTTCCGGTTTGATGTGTGGACCAAGGACGCGGGCAGCTTCCTTCATGAGATCGGGATCAGGAGCAAGGGCGGCACTTCGGCAGGCGTCCAGGTAGAGGCTCAAGAGTACCTCTGTCAATCCTACGAGCGCCTCCGGGTACGCCTCCGTGTAGGGCAGGATCGTTCGCACCCCTTCGCTAAAGGCCTCGGCGGCTTCCGCGAATCGTTCCAGGCCGGCCAACGCCTTGCCGAGCGGGCCACAAGCCCTTGCCAAGTCCACGGCGAAGGCGTCGCGGTTTTTTCCCACCAGTTCGCGGTAAAGTCCGGCGGCTTCGCCCGCCGTCACAAGCGCTTCCTGCCGCTGCCCCACCTCGCTCTGCATGGTGGCCAGGTTGTTGAGCGAGGCTGCCAGGTTGGGCAGGAACGCGTCGCGGTTTTTTCCCACCAGTTCGCGGTAAAGTCCGACGGCTTCGCCCGCCGTCTTGAGCGCTTCCTGCCGCTGCCCCACCTCGCTCTGCATGGTGGCCAGGTTGTTGAGGGACATGGCCAGATCCGGCAGGAACGCGTCGCGGTTTTTTCCCACGAGTTCGCGGTAAAGTCCGACGGCTTCGCCCGCCGTGCCGAGCGCTTCCTGCCGCTGCCCCACCTCGCTCTGCCTGGTGGCCAGGTTGTTCAGAGACCCCGCCAGATTGGGCAGGAAGGCGTCGCGGTTTTTTCCCACGAGTTCGCGGTAAAGTCCGACGGCTTCGCCCGCCGTGCCGAGCGCTTCCTGCCGCT
>CAZLDN010000018.1:0-3272 GCA_964558355.1 uncultured Candidatus Solibacter sp. | reverse complement strand
AGTCCGACGGCTTCGCCCGCCGTCTTGAGCGCTTCCTGCCGCTGCCCCACCTCGCGCTGCATGGTGGCCAGGTTGTTGAGCGCCGCTGCCAAGTTGCGCAGAAACGCGTCGCGGTTTTTTTCAACAAGTTCGCGGCATAATTCCACGGCTTCGCCCGCCGTCTTGAGCGCTTCCTGCCGCTGCCCCACCGCGCTCTGCATGTTGGCCAGGGTGTTGAGGGACATGGCCAGATCCGGCAGGAACGCGTCGCGGTCTTTCTTTGTGCTCTGACGGGCAAGGGCGACCGCGCTCAGGCTTGCCTCTAGTGCCTCTCGTCGTCGGTTCCGCGCAGCGAATCCGCGCGCCGCACGGTCGAAGAACTGGGCTGCCTGAGCCTCCGCGCCCTTCCGCGACAGGAGACGCCGCGCCTCTCTCATGGCAAATTCCGGATCGATGCGTAAGCCAGAGTGGGCACTCGATGAGAACGAGAACCCCATCCCTGGGGAGCCGGCCGCGGCGGCGGGCTTGATCGATGCGCTGATCGCCCGGACGGACCAGAGATCAGGCGCCGATTCCCTGGCGGCCCGGATCAGGTATTCGGGACCGGCCAGAACTACCGCGCACGGGTGCCGCTGCTGAATCAGATTCCTGTACTGGTTGAGCCAGGTTAGCGCCTGCTCCCAGGCTGCCCGCCACAGCGGGCCTTCCGGTAGTCCCTCTGGGACTGCGGCTGATGCGAGGATGACGGTGGTCGGATCGCAAGGCGGGAGGTCGACCAGCCAAGTCGCCAAGGAGGTGAGATCATCGAGGGTTTCGAATGACCTGCCAACCAATTTGCGCGACCGTGCGGCGAGCCAGGCTCTCAGCCGGTCTATCGTCTCGCGCTCGGCATACCGGTCCGTAACGATGAGGAACGACAGGCTGAATCCCTCTGAAAACTCCAGATGGCGCAGGAGAAGCTCCCAGTCGGAGCCGCCGCTTGTACCGCTTGTACCGCGAGGTTCAGGAGGGGCTGCCATCGGAGCGCCGCATGACCTCATCACGGATGAGCGGATGCACGTCGTACCAGTCGTCGCCGTTGGTGAAATAAAACAAAACGTGGGTGTCGAGCGCCCGTGTCAAGCGCTGCACAGTCTCCGCCTCCCGGTCCGAAAGCGGATTCGCCCTGGTCTCGGCGATCTGCTTCAGCCACGGGATCTCGGACTCCGGCAGCGGCAGAAATGTTCGCCGGACGGCGCTGATGGCTTCATCGATCACCGGCTTCGTGATGGGCAGCTCACGCGCCCGTAGGACGCACTCTCGAATCAAACGGAACAGTTCCCGGAAGTCGCCGCCAGACAGCTCGATCAGCCGGTCGACAGTCCACTGGCCATCATCATCAACGGTCGCTGCCTCGTCCTGAAACAGCTTCAGCAGCCCGTCCTCTTTGAGCCTGCGCAGAAGGACGTGACGCATGACGTGGACACCGTCCAGATCGCGTGGGCGGGCGGCTTCATTCTTCCAAAGCCGGATACTGGGCAACAGCGTTAGCGGCGCCCCCGGTAAGGTGAACTTCAGCCACGGCGGCGCGGTGTAGATGGCATGGAGCGAAGGGAAGCGAAGGTCCCAGAGTGACCCGGAAAAAACCCGGTCCAGACTCTGAATCACCTCCTGCGCGTTGAATGAAGATCCACGCATCTGTTCGAGCGAGTCGAAGATGTAGACGACCTCCACTGAGTCGCCGTGCTTGGCCTTGATCGCCTTCACGCCTTCCTCAACGAACTGCTCGACATCGCTCAGTCGCTGGCCGTAGCCTGCCGCGAGGTGCCGCCGGAGCTGTTGCCGGAAGGACGGATCCTTCTGCAGACTCAATTTAAGGTCGACTTCCACTCCCAGGGACGAAAGCCAGTCTGCCGTTTTGACGCCGGCTTCCGTTAGCTCGACACGAGTATTCAGAAGACGGTTCTTGATTCTCGTCCAATAGGACTCGCGCGCGTGGTCATCGCCAAGCTCGTTTTCAAGCGCATCGCTGAATGCGCCGGCCAGGACCATCAGCACTTCGCTGATTTCAAGAGGTTCCGACGGCGGCAGGTACTCAAGCGCATTAGCGTAGAGCACGCAGTACCGGGGAACACCCTTGTCCTTCAGGGACTGCAATTGGCGCCGGAGCCTGAAAAGCTGAGTGGTTTTGCCAGTCCCCCGGAACCCGGAAAACAACTGGAGACTACCGGCCGGGCTGAACTCGATGCCGCGCCTTAGCGGCAGGATAGGGTCCTGGTCCGAGTAAGGCGGCTTCTCATAGATGGGCGTATACTTTGGGTCGGTCTGCTCAACCGGCTCGAACGGCTCTGTCTGCTGGTAGACCCGCTTGAGTAGTTGCTCTTCTGCATCCGAGAGTGTCACGTCTCCTATACTAACTCCTGTTGCCTTATCAAGGAGAGTCGATTAAACCTCCCAAACCTGTCCAACAGGACAATACCCCATTCCCCGATCCACCAACACCGCAACATCTGGGAGCCTTGCACCACGTCTCTGCTTCTGCGCGGAGTTGACCCCCTGCATCTCGTATCTTTCGCCCACCACTCGCTCCCGCCTTGTGGCCGCCTCTTTCTCCCGCCTGGTCACAGTCGCTACCAAATAATCTTCCCCATCGAATCAACCACTTCCCCGTCTCCGTCCCGATGCGCGCAAATCTCCGCCCCATTATCTTTCATGTTGGCCGGACCTTCGTCCGCCAGAAAGGACACACTATGATCAACCCCGAACGCAGAGAGGGGGTCTCTTCACCGAACCCCTCCACCGCCCCCGGCACCACTCGGACGGCGGACCCCCTGGTCCGCGCGGAGTCCCCTGACCCCGCTCCGAACGAGCAGCCCAACCCCGAACGCAGAGAGGGGGTCTCTTCACCGAGTCCCTCATCCGGCCCGAAAACCGAAACCGGCAAAGCCCGCTCGTCGCAAAACGCCACCACCCACGGCCTCCGCGCCACCAAACTCGACAACGCCGTAGCCCCCAACATGCGCGCCGAATACGAAAAACTCCGCCAGCAATACCTCGACGAATACCGCCCCGCCGGAGCCATCGAATCGACGCTGGTCGACATGGTGGTTTTCGCCGCCTGGCAACTCTACAAAGTCCGCGAAATGGAGCTCTGGACCGACATCGACCTCGGCTCCCTAGGTTCGTTTGGTCGCAGCGAAAAACTGGCCCGCTACCGCGGTTCCCACGAACGCCTGATGTTCCGAAGCCTCAATCAATTGAGACAGATACAGCAGGAACGCCTCCTAAGAGAGACCGACCAGAAAGCCGCCCTC